>CAKZVG010000409.1 GCA_937921835.1 uncultured Bryobacteraceae bacterium
CGGCTTCGCGGCCGGCGGCCCCGTGCTGATCCCTACGCTTTACACCGGCCGGGACAGGACCTTCTTCTTCGTCAATTGGGAGGCCGTGCCGCAGCGCTCGCCCGACAACATCAACGTCACCGTGCCCACCGCCGCCGAGCGCGCCGGCGACTACGCCTCCACGCGCGACGGCGCCGGCAACCTCATCCGCGTCTTCGATCCCCTGACCACCCGCCCCGACCCGGCCCGCGCCGGGCGCTACCTCCGCGACCAGTTCCCCGGCAACCGGGTCCCGGCCGCCCGCTTCGATCCGATTACGCTCAAGATTCTGGAGTATTACCCGCTGCCCAACCGGACCTCGCGGACGCAGAATCTGGCGCTGAATAACTCGCGCGCCGACGACCTCTGGCAGATGTTCCTGCGCGTCGACCATGTGCTCGGCAAGCACCGGTTCTTTTTCAGCCACGGGCGGCTGAACCGGGACCGCAACACGCCCGGGGTGAACATCGCCTTCCCCGGCGAGGGGACCAACGGCGAACAGGGCAAGATCAGCAATCGCCCCAAGACCGCTGTACTGAGCGACACGGTCACCTTCCGGCCCAACCTGCTGGGCGAGTTCCGCGCCAGCGTGTCGCGCGGCCTGACCCTCACCGAACCGCGCAGCGCGGGCTTCGATTTCACGCAACTGGGCCTGCCGCAATATCTGAAGGCCCAGGCGCGCCAGTTCATGTTCCCACGCATCGAAGCGAGCGACGTCGTGGCTCTGGGCCCGAACCGCGCCTCTTTCTTCACCGATTCCGAGTACGCCGCCGAAGTCCAGGGCCACCTGACCTGGATCCGCGGCGTGCACTCCCTCAAGACAGGCTTCGTGCGCACGTTCCACGCTTTCAACGTGACCAGGGCCGAGCGCCCAAGCGGCCTGTACTCTTTCGGGCGGGCCTATACGCAAGGGCCCGACCCCGCCGCCGCCAGCGCGTCGGCCGGCTTTGGCGTGGCGACCCTGCTGTTGGGGGCCCCGACCGGCGGCCAGTTCTCGCTCGATCCCTCCCTGGCGGCGTCGCAGAAGTACTATGGGGGCTACTTGCAGGACGACTGGAAAGTGCGGCGCTCGCTCACGCTGAACCTCGGGCTTCGCTGGGAGTATCAGTCGCCCTGGACCGATCGCTTCAACCAGCTTGCCTGGTTCGATCCCGACTACCCGGACCCCCTCACCAAGGCCAACGGCTTGCTGCGCTTTGCCGGGCGCGACGGCAATCCGCGCGAGCAGACTGATCCCGATAAGAACAACTTCGCGCCCCGCCTTGGACTGGCCTGGCAGTTTCACAGGAGGACCGTTCTGCGCGCCGGCGGGGGGGTGTTCTATTCCCCCGGTTCGGGCGGTATCGGCGCGGGCGCGAGCGATCTGGGCAGCGGCTTCCTGACGCAGACGGCGATCTACCTCGGACCTCCACCGGCAGCCCCGAACACGCCGCCGCCGGGCGCCTCGCTGGCTGATCCCTTCAAGACCGGCTTGATCCAGCCGCCGGCGACGGGGGTCGGCAGCAGCGTCGGCACGGCGTTCCGGAACTGGGTGACGCCCTTCATGTACCAGTGGAACATCAACCTTCAGCGGACTCTTTCCTCCGATACGCTGGTGGAAGCGGCCTGGATCGGAAGCCGCGGCCAGCGCCTGTGGGTGAACCGCTCGCGCACGGCCGTATCCACGCAGTATCTCGCGCTCGGCCCGGCGCTCGACGAACTGGTTGACAATCCCTGGTTCGGCATCATCACCACCGGCTCCCTCAGCGCGCGCCAGGTGCGCCGGTCGGCTTTGCTCCAGCCCTTCAACCACTACACCGGGGTCTCCCGCTTCCGCGACGCGGTCGGCGATTCGGTCTACCACGCCTTGACGCTGCGCCTGGAGAAGCGGGCGCTGCGCAGCCTGACGCTGCACGTGGCCTACACCGCCGGGAAACTCATCGACAACGTGCAGGAGCGGTTCGCGGGCCGCACGTCGCTGCTCGATCCCAACAACCTCAGCCTGTCGCGTTCGATCGCCGACTTCGACCGCTCGCAGTATTTCGTCACCAACTACATCTATGAGTTCCCCTGGGGACGCGGGAAGCGCTGGTTGCGGCAGGGTCCGCTGGCGGCGATTGTAGGCAACTGGCAACTGAGCGGCATCACCACCTTCGCCTCCGGAACGCCCATTGTGATCACCGCTCCCAGCAACACCCGCCTGCCCGGGGTGGGCGGCTACGCCGATCGCCTGGGCCCGGCGGCTCTTCCATCCGGCCAGCGGACCATCGAGCGCTGGTTCGACACCGCCGCGTTCGCCACCCCCGCTCTCTACACGCTGCCCAATGGATCGCGGACCGAGCCGAACCTGCGCACGCCGGGGATAAAGACGTTCGATCTGTCGCTCAGCCGCACGCAGAAGCTCGGCGAGCGGTTCCAACTCCAGTTCCGGGCGGAGTTCTTCGACGCTTTCAACACGCCCCAGTTCGGCGCGCCCAACGGATCGACGGCCAGCGTGGACTTCGGCCGGATCACCTCGGCCGGCGGCGCCCGCAACATCCAACTCGGCCTGCGCCTGAGTTACTAAGCAGGAAGGCGCGATGAAGAGAACCTTGGTGAGTTGCCGCGGCTGGCTGGCGCTGCTGGCGTTTCCGGCGGCGCTGGGGGCGCAACCGGCCGATTTCTCCACTCTCGACGGCAAGGTGCTTGCCGGCTACCAGGGCTGGTTCAATTGCCCGGGGGACGGCGATCCGCGCAATAGCTGGCGGAGCTGGTCGCGCGGCGTTCCCGCCGCCGGGACCCTGACGATCGACATGTATCCCGACCTGAGCGAGTTCGACACGGCCGATCTGTGCCGGGTTCCCGGTCTCACCATCGGCGGCGCCCCCGCCTACCTGTATTCGGCCTGGAATCCGAAGATCGTGGACAAACACTTCGAGTGGATGAAGAAGTACGGACTGGACGGGGTCTTGGTGCAGCGCTTCGTCACCACGATCGAACACAAACGCTCGAGCGGCGACGTCCTGCTACAGAACATCCTGGCGGCGGCGCGCAAGCACGGGCGCGCCATCGCCATCGAGTACGACGTCACCGGCTTCGACGCCGGGAAGTTCTTCGGCGTCATGCGGGAAGACTGGCAGTACCTGGTGGACGAGGTGGGAGTGACGCGCCACCCATGCTATCTCAAGCACAACGGCAAACCGGTGCTGTCCGTGTGGGGTATGGGGCTGGAGGACCCGCGCCATCCCCCGCGCGAACCCGGGGCGGCTTTGCAGGTCGTCAACTGGTTCAAGCAGGAAGCGCCCGAGGACTACCGGGTCACATACATGGGGGGAGTCCCGGCGCGGTGGCGCACCCTCGCCCGGGACGCGCAGCGCGACGAGGGCTGGCGCGACGTCTATGCCGCCATGGACGTCATCCAGCCGTGGACGGTGGGGCGCTACAACAGCCTGGAAACCGCCGATCGCTGGCTGGAGGAGGAACTCGCGCCCGATCTCGCCGCCACGCGCGCCAACAATCAGCTCTACATGCCCGTCGTCTTCCCCGGCTTCTCCTGGCACAACCTTAAGCCGGACACGGAACCGAACCGGATTCCGCGCCTGGGCGGGCGTTTCCTCCGCCGCCAGGCGGAGAACGCTCTCAAAGCCGGGGCGCGTATGCTGAAGATCGCCATGTTCGACGAGGTCAACGAGGGCACGGCCATCTACAAGCTGGCGGCGCGCCGGCAGGACGCCCCGGATCAGGGCTTCTGGCTGACGCTGGATGCCGACGGCGAAGATCTTCCGAGCGACTTCTACCTGAAGCTGGCGGGCGAAATCACCGCCCTCTTTCACGCGGCGGCACGCCCCGAATAGGTTATGCGATCTTGAATGGGTGCCGGATTTCCGCCCCGTGGAAGAAAACCTGCGCGCCGCCATGCGGCTGTTCTCGCTGTCCGGCGCGGCGGGTGAAAGCCGCGACATGCCGGGCGTGACCCTGGTCTCGAGCGGGTTCGATCACGCCATGTTCAACTCCGCGATGCTTACTTCCTGCGTGCCCGGCGAGCACGGCGACCTGGATCGAAGGATTGCGATCGCCAAGGTGTTTTTCGGCGCGCGGGGGCTGGGCTGGTCGCTGTGGCTGTGCCAGGACCTGCTCGACCGCGCCACGCGCCGGCGCGCCGGGGTGCTGTGTGGGGCGCGGGGCCTGCGCCTGGTGGCG
>CAKZVG010000410.1 GCA_937921835.1 uncultured Bryobacteraceae bacterium
GCCGCTCGAATTGTCGATCGACTTGGCCCAGGTGTAACTGAGCAAGTACGTCAGACCGCGCGAGTAACGCTTGGTGAACTTGGCGCCGAGGGAGTTATAGTTACCCTTGCCGCCGTTGTCGACCAGTTGAATGATGCCGAAGTTCGGAAAGGGGGAGCGTTGCGCCACGGAGAGCCCCGAGGTCCGCGGCGCGGGCAGCGCCTCATTCGCCGAGCGCAGGGCTTCCAGCCGGCGGCTCACGCTGCCCAGGTAGCCGATCTCGAACAGCGCGTCGCCCATCACCTCCCGCTGGACGTTGAAGATGTACTGGAGGCTGTACGGGGTGCGCCGGTCGAACGGATTGGCGAAGGTGTAAGGCCGGAACACGTTGGCGGTGCCACCCGCGATGGAGGCCAGCGAGTTCTGCCAGGTAAGGTACTTGACGTCGGCGTTGTCGCGCAGACGGCCGGCCAGGTTGCGCGCCATGTCGAAGCGCGGGTTGCCGGTGTCCTGGGAGTAGAACATCCCGGCTCCGGTGCGGATCACCCACTTATCGGTTGGCGACCAGGTGAGGCCCAGCCGCGGTGCCCAGTCGTTGTTGTCGCGCCCAACCAGGCGCGCGCCCAGACTCCCGTCGCATTTGACGGTGATGTCCGGCCAGCGGACGTTGACGCCCTCGTAACAGTTCTGGCGGGCGGGCGCCTGGCGCATGAAGAAAGGCCACAGCTCGCGCGGGGCGGTGGCGGAGCGGTAGTCGGCCGGATGGACCTCATGCGCAACGATGCCGTTAAACAGCGTGCCGGTCTGGTCCTGCCAGGGCGGGGTATTCTCATAGCGCAAGCCCAGATTCAGCGTCACGCGGCTGGTCAGCTTCCAGGTGTCATCGACATACAGGTAAAAGGTGGTGGCGCGGAAATCGGCCTTGGCGATCGAGACCGCCGCCTCGGACTGGTAGGGCAGCCCGAGCAGAAAGTCCGCGAAGGCGTCGCCGGTGACGCCCGCGACGCCGGGGTTGCGCGTGGCGTTGCGGTTGAAGCTGAATTGTCCGCGCGCGAACTGGTTGCCCACCTGCCGGTAGACGTCGTTGCGGATCTCCGCGCCGAACTTGAAGGTGTGCTTGCCGCGCACCCAGCTCAGGTTGTTGATGAACTGGAGCGAGCGGTTGTTGTTCTCGTAGGGGCCTTCGGAGCCGTTGCCGAAACCGCTCAGTCCGTGCTGGAGGGTGATGTTCGGAATGCCCCACTGAACCGGCGGACCGGAGGCGAGCCCGGGAATCTTCAACTCCCCCACCACGTCGCGCGTGAAGGCCAGTTGCGGGCCGGTGGTGTTGTAGAACTGGCTCAGACCGAACCGGCTCTCGTTGACCACCGCCGGCGTGAAGACGCGCGTGTTGGTCACCATGTACTGGTTGAAGTTGGTCACCACGGCGTCGCCATTGAGTTTCAGCGCCTCGACAAGCTGGTTCTCGTCGCCCCAGCTATAGCGTCCGAACCACTGGGATCGGGACGACTCCACGAAGTCGAAGCGGCCGATAAACTGGTCGCGGTTGACCGGCCGCCCGCGAGGGGAAACGTAGTTCCGCGTCTCGCCAGCGAGATTGGGAGTGGGGAGAAACTCGAGCAGCTTGTTGGACTGTTCGGCGATGCGCGATTTCGGGATGACGTTATTGGGGAAGACCGTGCCTCCGGCCGCGCCGGGATTCGGCCGTGTCGCTGGGTCGTAGATCCCCAGCGTACCGAACGGGAGCATGGAGAAGTCGCCTTCGCGCGTGGCGGCCAGCGGAACGGTGTTGATCCCTTGCACGTTGCGCCGCTGGCGGAACCACTCGTAGTTGGCCATGAAGAACAGCTTGTTGCGGCCGTTGAGCAGTTTGGGGACGATCACCGGTCCCCCGAGGGTGAACCCGAACTGATTCCACTTGAAGGGATCCTTGGGCGGGCGGGCGGCGGTGAAGGCATAATTCTTTGCGTCCAGTTTCTCGTTCCGCAGAAACTCGTAGGCTGTCCCGTGGAACTCATTGGTGCCCGCCTTGGTCGAGATATTAACCTGCGAGGTGCCGCGACCGAACTCGGCGGGGTAGATGCCGGTTTGAACCTTGAACTCCTGGAGCGCGTCCACGCTTGGCTCGACGATATAGGTGTTGAAGTTCGGGTCGGTATTTTCAATCCCGTCCAGGGTGAAGTGGTTGAATTGCGACCGCTGACCGGCGATGGAGATCGACCGTTCGGCGCGGATCCCGCCCTGCCGGTTGCCGGCCTGTCCGGCGGCTGGAAAGCCGTAGCTGACGTTCGGCGACAGCGCCGCCAGGGCGAGCGCGTTGCGGCCATTCAACGGCAGGTCGACGATCCGCTTGTTTTCGATCACGGTTCCCACCGTGGAGTCCTGGGTGGTGAGTTGAACCGCGGACGCGGCCACCTCGATGGTCTCGGTGACCTCACCCACCGGCAACTCGAAATTCAAACGCAGGCTCTGTTGCACCTCAAGTTGGACTCCGCTGCGCACCGAGGTCCGGAATCCCGGGGCGGCGACGCGCAGGGTGTAGAGGCCGGGCGTCAGAGCCGGGAAAGTATATGCTCCGACTTCATTGGTCTTGACTTCACGACTCGAGCCCGTGCCCGCGCTGGTCAGCGTGACGTTGGCCCCCGTGATGACAGCGCCGGAAGTATCCGTGACGATGCCGGAGATATCACCCAAAGTTTGCCCACAGACCGTACCCAGTGCCGACAGCACGGCCACGGCCAAAACGAAAAGCGGATTTCTTGGAATCATAATCCCCCCTTGACTCGGATCTGCGCGGAGCCGCGGTTTCCCCCTTCCTCACCCGGACACCGTCGCGGTTCCCCGCATTTCCGCACCGGAAGCCCGTTACAACTTCCGGCCGGTGCAAATTATACATCCATCCACGGAGGTCCGGCGGGCCAGCCGGGCGCCGCCGCGGGGAGTGACTCCGGTCACTGCGGCGCTTGCGCGGTGGCGATACCTTTTGGAGCAGGAAAGCGGAAAACACCCTATGAAACGACTTTGGATCGCCTTCGCCTTCGTCATCGTCATCTCATTCTCGATCCTGGGCTGGATCGGAACCCGGATCTATCAGGAGAAGCCGCCCATTCCGGACCGCGTCGTCACAACCGGCGGCCGCGAGGTGATCGCGCCGGGAGCCATCGTGCGCGGGCAGAACGTCTGGCAGTCCATGGGAGGGATGCAGGTCGGCTCGATCTGGGGCCACGGCAGCTACGTCGCGCCGGACTGGACCGCCGACTGGCTGCACCGGGAAGCGATTTTCGTCTTGAACGAGTGGGCCTCTAAGGAATACGGCAAGCCTTACGAGCAGCTCGCGGGCGAAGACGGCGCACGTTTGCGCGGCCGTCTGGAAGAGGTCTACCGCGTCAACACCTACGACCCCGCCACCAACACCGTGCGCATCGACGAGGCGCGGGCGCGGGCGTTCGAAGCCTGCCTGGAGCATTACTCGGGCGTCTTCCTTAACGGCAACACCGCGTACTCGATTCCCGCCGGAACCATCAGCAGCCCGGAGCGCGTGCGCGATCTCGCCGCCTTCATCTTCTGGACCGCCTGGGCGGCCTCCACCCGCCGCCCCGGTGACTCGATCACTTACACCCACAACTGGCCGCACGAACCGCTGGTGGGCAACCGGCCGACGGGGGAGAGCGTTATGTGGACCGGCGTCAGCATCATCATGCTGCTGGCCGGCATCTGCGCGCTGGTGTGGTGGTACACCTCGCAGCAGAAACAGGAAGAGCACGGTCCCCTCCCGCCGGAGGATCCGCTCTCGAAGTGGCGGGCCACGGCCTCCCAGCATGCAACGCTCAAGTATTTCTGGGTGGTGGCGGCTCTGATTCTCGTCCAAATGCTGATGGGCGTGGTGACGGCGCACTACGGCGTCGAGGGCGACGGCTTCTACGGCATCCAGCTTTCCGAGATCCTGCCCTACAGCGTGACGCGCACCTGGCACGTGCAGCTCGGCATCTTCTGGATCGCCACCGCATGGCTGGCGGCCGGGCTGTTCATCGGCCCGCTGGTCAGCGGTAAGGAGCCGGCCGGGCAGCGGCTGGGAGTGAACGTGCTGTTCCTGGCGCTGCTGGTCATCGTGGCCGGGTCGCTGGCGGGCCAGTGGCTCTCAGTGAAGAACAAGCTCTCCGACGCGGTCTCGTTCTACTGGGGCCACCAGGGTTATGAGTACATCGACCTCGGCCGCGGCTGGCAACTGCTGCTGTTCGCGGGTCTGTTGATCTGGCTGTTCCTGGTGATCCGCTCGGTGCGGCCGGCCCTCAAGCAGCCGGGCGACCATCGCCAGCTCCTGTGGCTGTTCCTGCTCTCGGCGGGCGCCATCGGGCTGTTCTACGGCGCGGGGCTGATGTGGGGGCGGCACACGCACCTTTCGATCGTCGAGTACTGGCGCTGGTGGGTGGTGCATCTCTGGGTGGAAGGCTTCTTCGAGGTCTTCGCCACCACCGTGATCGCCTTTTTCTTCACCCGCGTGGGGCTGATCAAACCCGGCATCGCGGTGAAGGCGGCGCTGCTGTCGGCCACCATCTACCTGGCCGGAGGGATCATCGGCACATGCCATCATCTCTACTTCACGGGCACGCCGACGGTAGCGCTGGCCTGGGGGGCGGTGTTCAGCGCGCTCGAAGTGGTGCCGCTGACGCTGGTGGCCTACTCGGCGCTCGACGATCTGCGCCGCGGGCGGCTCACCGTCTGGGCGCAACGCTACAAGTGGCCCATCTACTTCTTCGTCGCGGTTGCCTTCTGGAACATGGTGGGCGCCGGGCTGTTCGGGTTCATGATCAACCCGCCCATCGCGCTGTAATTCATGCAAGGCCTGAACACCACCCCGGTCCACGGGCACGCGGCGCTGTTCGGCGACTACGGCATGCTGGGCATCGGGCTGATGCTGGTGTGCCTGCGCGCCCTGGTTCCGGCCCTTGAATGGAAGGATCGCTGGCTGAAGGTGGGCTTCTGGGCGATGAACATCGGCCTGATGGGCATGTGCGTGGGCAGCCTGCTGCCGGTGGGGCTGCTGCAAACCTGGGCCTCGGTGGACCAGGGCTACTGGTACGCGCGCAGCACCGAGTTCCTCGGCACGCCGCTGATGCAGACGCTGCGCTGGATGCGCGTGCCGGGCGACACCATCTTCGCCATCGGAGAACTGGCCATCGTGTGGTTCGTGTTCTCGATCCGCCCCGGCAAGGCGGCGTTGGGCGCGATCGCCCCGGCGGGCGTTCCCAGCCCCGCCACTGGAGACTGACATGAGCGAAATCATCGACAACCGGGCGCACCGCATCCGGACGCTCAAGGGAATCATCAAGCATCTTCACGCGGGCCAGCCGCCCGACGCCGTGCGGGAAGAGTTGAAGCAACTCGTCCGCGAAACCGACTACTCGGAAATCGTGGCCATGGAGCAGGAACTCATGGCCGAGGGCATGCCCGCCGAGGAGATCGCCTGCATGTGCGACCTGCACTCGCAGGTGACGCGCGACGTGCTGGTGCAGATCCCGGCGCGCGCTGTGCCTCCCGGCCATCCGGCGGACACCTTCCGGCGCGAGAACGAAGCGCTGCGCGGCGCGCTGGCCGGGATGCGCGCGGCCATGGCGCAGGTCCTCGCCCTGCCGGCGGACGCGCCCGCCGGTCCCGCGCCCGCCGAGTGGCGCCAGGCCTACAACAAC
The DNA here is from genome assembly GCA_937921835.1 of uncultured Bryobacteraceae bacterium. Lineage (GTDB taxonomy): Bacteria > Acidobacteriota > Terriglobia > Bryobacterales > Bryobacteraceae > CAKZVG01. The sequence continues at coordinate 5,667 of CAKZVG010000410.1, forward strand.
CTCATGGACATCGAAAAGCATTACCAGCGCAAGGAGCACGCGTTCTTTCCAAAGCTGGAGGCGCACGGCATCACCGGCCCGTCCAAGGTGATGTGGACCAAGGACGACGAGGTCCGGACGCTGCTCAAGGATCTGGGCGCCGCGCTCGCCCAGCCGCAAGCCACCGCCGAAGAGTGGAAACTGCTGGCGCAAACCGCCGGCGAGGCGGCGCTGGCGGCGGCCGAGGAGATGATCTACAAAGAGGAGAACATTCTCCTGCCGATGTGTCTGGACACGTTCACCGAGGAGGACTGGGCCGAGATCTGGCACGCCTCGCCGCGCTACGGCTGGTGTCTGGTGGAGCCGCGCGAGGGGTACGCCCCTCCCCAGCCGGTTACTCCCAAGAGCCTCGAAATCCCTTCGGGCGAGCCGGTGCAACTGCCCACCGGCAACCTTTCGATCGAGCAGTTGACGGCGATTTTCTCGACCCTGCCGGTGGACCTCACCTTCGTCGACGCCGAGGACCGGGTGCGCTTTTTCTCCGAAGGGCCGGACCGCGTCTTTGCCCGCAGCCGGGCCATCATCGGCCGCCTGGTGCAGCACTGCCACCCGCCGCGCAGCGTGGACGTGGTCGACCGCATCCTCAACGATTTCCGCTCGGGCCGGCAGAACGTGGCCGAGTTCTGGATTCAGTTCCAGGGACGATTCGTTCACATCCGCTACTTCGCCGTGCGCGACAAGGAGAACCGTTACCTGGGGACGCTCGAAGTCACGCAGGATGTTGGTTCCATCCGCGCTTTGCAGGGCGAGCGGCGGCTGCTTCAATACGAAGGAGGCATCCAATGAGCCTGTTGATCGACGCCAACACCAGGATCGCGGACCTGCTGGCGGCCCATCCCGGCGCGGCCGAGCATCTTCCCGCCCTGAAGGCGATTCAGAATCCGGTGCTGCGCAAGACCGTCGAGCAGAGTTCGACGGTCGAGCGCATGGCCCGGCTCGGCGGGGTGAGCGTGCAGCAACTGGTGAATCTGCTGCGCGAGGCCGTGGGCCAGGCGCCGGCCGCGGAGCCGCGCCGGGTGCGCTTTGAGATCAACGCCACGGCGATGCTGGAGAAAGGCGTGCACCCCATCGGCGAGGTGCGGGAGCGCGCGGCGCAACTTCAGCCCGGCGAGTGCATCCGGCTGGAGAGCCCCTTCCGCCCCGAGCCGCTGATCGAAACCATGCGCCGCGGCGGCTTCGCAGTCGAATCCGAGGAAGTGTCGCCCGGCCGCCACTTCACCTACATCACGCGCTAGTGTCGCGCCGAGCGTCTGTGCCGGCCGCGCGACCGTAGCGAATCCGCTACCATGGCTTCGTATGCGCGCCCCATGGATCGCGGCGCTGGCGGCCCTGATTCCGCCGGCGGCCGCCCTGACTCTCGAACACGCCACCGTCAAAGCCACTTTTGAGTGCGTTGGCGTCCGCGTGGTGTATTCCGGCGACGAGGACGGCGACGCCTCGGTCACCGTCCGATATCGTGAGAAAGGTACGGCGGAATGGCGGCAGGGCCATCCTCTCATCCGGATCACGAAGAACCGCTTCGTGACCAGCTTGTTCTGGCTGAAGGAAGGAACCACCTACGAGATTGAGTTGGAGCCGGCGGATTCCGAAGGCGCGCGCGTCGCGTTTCCCCAACCGCTGGAGGTCACGACGCGCTCGTCCGCCGTCCCCGCCCCGGGGCGGGATCTGTGGGTTGAGGCGGAAGCGGGCCCGGGCGGCAGCGGAACCCGCGAGGATCCCTTCAACTCGATCCAGGCGGCGGCCCGCGCCGCGCAGCCGGGAGACACGGTCCGCATCCTTCCGGGTACGTATCAGGAAGAGGTGCGGCCGCCGTTATCCGGGACGCCCGAAGCCTGGATCCGGTTCGTGGGCGAAGGACCGGGCGTGCTGCTCGACGGCGGTGAAACCATTCCCACCAATGCCGGCTGGACCGCGCTCGGAGACGGCGTCTACAGCCGTCCGTTCGCGCGCTCGCCGCGCTACGCCTGTCTCGACGACGTGCGCCTCTACCGCCACTCCAGCCTTGAAAACCTGCGCACCGGTGGCGACGGGATCGAGGGCGGCTTCTTCGTTCAGAACGGCGTTTTGTACGTTAAGGCGCCCGGCGGCGGGCCGATCGAGGGGCGCCTGCTGCGCGTGGGACGCCGCGCCTACGGGTTCTATCTCGAGAACCTGGCCTACATCGAGATCCGGGGCGTCGAGATCGCCTACTACGACGAGATGTGCGTCCGCTTCCGCTCGACGCACCACGCCATCCTGCGCGATTGCGCCGTGCATCACAGCCGGCAGATGGTCTACGTGGACCGCGAGGCGTCGGCCGACAACCTCATCGAAGGCAACCGCATCTGGGGGACCGGCGTCACCGGCTGGCCGTGGGAGATCTGCCATCACGATCACGATTGCAGCTCCAACGGCGTCTACCTGCTGCGCGCCGGGGAAGGCAACGTGGTGCGGCGTAACCAGATCAGCGGAACTTACAATGGAATCTATGTCGGCGGCTGGGTGCAGGACTATCCCGAGGAATGGGCGCTTGAAAACGATGTTTATGACAACTTACTCGAAGTGATCAAGGACGACGCCATCGAGCCCGAATGCCACGCCATCAACCTGCGCATCTTCGGCAACGTGATGCGTAACCTTTTCGTCGGGATTTCGCTCGCGCCCATCGAGACCGGACCCACCTGGGTGCTTTACAATGTCGTCCATCACGCCCGCCCGCACGACAAGGGGCGGGGACAGTGGCTAAAGATCTCGATCACCCCGCGCGGAACCATTCCCATGGGTGAAGTGCGCGTCTATCACAACACGGTTTATTATGACGATCCGGGTCACAACGCTTTCAGTTCGGGAGGAAGCGGAAACACGCACTTACTGAACAACGTGATTCATGCGACGCGTTACGTCTTCGAGCATCGGGGCGCGGGACCCTATCCGGCGGGCAACCGCTGGGACTATAACAACTTTTATACGCTCGACGCGAGCCGTTACGTGAAGTGGGAGAACCGGGACCTGGACCAGGAAGGCTTCCGCGCGCTGGGTTTTCAGCGCAACGGCATCAGCGCGCCGCCCCGTTTCGCCGATCCGGCGGCAGGCGACTTCCGCCTCGCGCCGGACGATCCCGGCATCGATCGTGCGCTGCATCTGCCCGGTATCAACGACGATTTTCTTGGCGCCGCCCCGGACATGGGCGCCCACGAGTACGTCCCGCCGGCGCCCTGAGACCTGCCCGGGCGGCCCTGCCTTTGCTATCATTTGTCTGTCTGTCAGAGGGACGTCAGGCACTTTCGTTTCTGGAGAATCCGCGAATGAGCGACCGCAGCACCACGCTGGGAGGGTCTGTCTATCCGCCAAGCGAAGAATTCGCGCGCCGCGCGCGCGTCCGGGGAATGGAGGGCTACCGCGCCCTGTACGAGCCCGCCAAAGAGCATCCCGAGGACTTCTGGGGCGAACTCGCCGCGCAGGAATTGCACTGGTTCGAGAAGTGGGAACACGTCTTCGAGTGGCACCCGCCGTTCGCCCGCTGGTTCGTAGGCGGCAAGATCAATGCCGCCTACAATTGCCTGGACCGCCACCTGGAATCGGAGCGCCGCGACAAGACCGCGATCCTCTGGGAGGGGGAACCGGGCGATGAGCGCCGGATCACCTACGCGGAACTGCACCGGATGGTGGCGCGCTTCGCCAACGTCCTCAAGGCGCGGGGACTCAGAGCCGGCGACCGCGCCATCATCTACATGCCGATGGTGCCCGAGGCCGCCGTGGCCATGCTCGCCTGCGCCCGCATCGGCGTCACGCATAGCGTCGTGTTCGGCGGTTTTTCGGCCGAGGCTTTGAAGGCCCGCATCGAGGACCTGGGCGCGCAGGTGGTGATTACCGCCGACGGCGGCTGGCGCCGCGCCCGGGAGGTCCGCCTCAAGGATGCCGTCGATGAGGCGCTCGCGGCCGGCTGCCCCACGGTGCGCGACGTGATCGTTTACCAGCGCACGGGCGGCGCCATCGGGATGAAGCCTGGCCGCGATCACTGGTGGCACGAACTGGAACGCGAAGTCACGGACGATTGCCCGGC
>CAKZVG010000411.1 GCA_937921835.1 uncultured Bryobacteraceae bacterium
CGCCAGCTTGAGGTCCCGGCACAGCCAGTAAGCGAACAACGCCGCCAGGGCGTGGATCGCCACTAGGTATCCCTCCAGCGCGCCGCCGCGGATGCGCCCGTTCTCAAGCGGGAGCGCGAAAAGCAGCCAGTTGGGAGGATACACCGCCCCGGGTTGCATCTGTCCCACCAGCGGCTGGCCGTACCAGGAATATGGGTCCCAGAGCGGAAACCGCCCTGCGTTCCATTCGCGCGCCTGGAACTGGTACCAGGGCAGAACCTGCCGCGCGATGTCGGGCGCGTCGAGCCAGGTGTACTCGCGGGTCAGCAGGATCTTCCAGTGCGACAGCGCAACCACCAACAGCAGCAGCGAAGGCGCCAGCGCGGCGCGCGCCAGGTTGAGGATCCTCGGTCGAGTCACACAGTTTCCACGCCGGACGCCCCGGCGGCAACATCTACAATGGGAGTATACAGTGAACTTCTACTACGACATCGCAACCGCGTCCCGGCTGGCGCTGGAGTCCATCCGGGCCCACAAGCTGCGCAGCTTCCTGACGCTGCTCGGGATCATCATCGGCGTGGCCAGCGTCATCCTGGTGGGCGCGGCCATCGACGGCTTGGGCGTGTATGCCGAGGGCGTCACCGCCAAGGCGTTCGGCACGGACAGTTTTCTGGTGGCGCAGATCGCCTCCGTCGGCCGCCTGACGCGCAAGGAACTGGCCGAGAAGCAGCGGCGCAACAAACCCATCCGCCCGGAGGACGTGGCCTATCTGAACGCGGTGACCGGCGAAACCCATCTCTACAGCCCCTACCAGCAGCGCTTCGACGACGCGCGCGGCGAGAACAAGGTGTATGAGGGCGCCGCCATCATCGGCTGCTCCCACACGCTTCCGGAAATTCGCGACATTCCCATCGTCGATGGGCGCTTCTTCACCGACACCGAGGAGCGCATGCGGCGGCCGGTCGCGGTCATCGGCGAGGACATCCGCGCCGCGCTGTTCGAGGACGCGAATCCGATCGGACGCAGGATCCGCGTTTCGGGCCAGGAGTTCACCGTGGTCGGGCTGCTTGAAAAGCAGGGCTCTTCCTTCGGCCGCAGCCTCGACACCCCGGTCTACCTGCCCATTACGGTCTTCCACCAGCTCTACGGTTCGCGGCGCGGCGGCACGGTCTTCGGGAAGGCGCGCCCGGAGACCGGCCTGGACCTGGAGGACGCGCTCGACATCACGCGCTCGGCGCTGCGCGTCCGCTTCAAGACGCAACCCGGAGCGCCGGACAATTTCGACACCCTGACGCCCGACTCGGTGCGCTCCTTCGTCGGCCAGATCCTGGGCGTCATCGCCGCCGTGGTGGTTCCGGTGACCAGCATCTCGCTGGTGGTGGGCGGTATCGTGATCATGAACATCATGCTGGTCAGCGTCACCGAGCGCACCCGCGAGATCGGCATCCGCAAGAGCCTGGGAGCGCGCCAGGGCGACATCCTGCTCCAGTTTCTGACCGAGTCGGTGATCCTGTCGATGGCCGGCGGGCTGGTGGGGCTGGCGCTGGGCGTGGCGGCCGCAATGGCGCTTTCGGCCGCCTTCGGCACCACACTCAAGGTGACGCTGCCCTACGTGCTGCTGTCCATCTTCGTGTCGAGCACGGTAGGCATGGTGTCGGGTTGGTATCCGGCCCGGCGCGCGGCGCGCATGGACCCGGTGGCGGCGCTGCGGGCCGAGTGAGCACGGTATGCGGATCGAAACCAGCGAGACCTTCTCCATGGCCCTGCGCGCCATCTGGGCGCACCGTTTCCGCTCGGGCCTGACGGTGCTCGGCATCGTCATCGGCATCACCACCGTGGTGACCGTCTCGTCGCTGCTCAGCGGCCTCCGCCAAGGCATCGTCGATTTCTTCCAGGAGTTCGGCCCCGACAACATCTTCATCGCGCGTGTCAGCGGCGACCCGAGCGGTTCCGGCGCGCGTCCCAAGGAACTCAAGCGCAAGCCCATCCTGCCCGAGTATGCGGACTATCTGCTTTCCTCCGTGCGCTCGGTGGAGGACGTGAGCGCCAGCCTGTTCGTCAACCCGCCGCGCGGGCGGTTCCTTTCCGCCAAGGTCCCGGGCTTCGAGTCCGACAATATGTCGCTGGCCGGCGCGACGGCCAACAGCTTCGTAATCTCACCGCGCGAACTCAAGCAGGGGCGCGTCTTCAACGAGCAGGAGGCGCAACGCGGCCAGCGCGTAGCGGTGCTCGGATCGAGCCTGGCCGAAGCGCTGTTTCCCGCCGGCGACGGCGTGGGACGCACGGTGATGATCGACGGCGCCGAGTACCTGGTGGTGGGCGTGTTCGCGCCCGCCAAGGGCGGATTCTTCGGCGAGAACGGGCTGGACCGGCAGGTGACGATCCCGCTCGAAACCGCCCGCCTGCGCTATCCACAAGCGGACAACTTCTTCCTCACCGCCAAGGCGCGCCCCGGAATGCGCGCCGACGCCATCGAGGAGATCCGCGCCGCGCTGCGCAAACTCCGCCGCACTCCCACCGCCGAGGAGGACGACTTCGCCGTCTCGACGGCCGACTCCATCATTCAGAACTTCGACCGCATCACCGGCATGGTGGTGCTGGTCTCGATCGCCATCTCCGGCCTCGGCCTGCTGGTAGGCGGCATCGGCGTCATGAATATCATGCTGGTGAGCGTCACCGAGCGCACGCGCGAAATCGGAGTGCGCAAAGCCATTGGCGCGCGCCGTGGCGACATCGTCCTGCAATTCCTGAGCGAAGCCGTCACGCTCTCCGGGCTGGGCGGCGTGGTGGGGATCGTTTTTGCGATCTTGAGCACGCTGCTGGTGAGCGCGCTCGTGCCCAGCCTTCCCGCCAAGGTGCCTCCCTGGGCGGTGGCGACGGGCTTCGGCGTCTCAGTGGCGGTAGGCGTGTTCTTCGGCGTCTGGCCGGCGGTGAAGGCTTCGCGGCTCGATCCGGTGGAAGCGCTGCGCTACGAATAGGCGCACCCACCGCCCGCCGCCGGCGCGATCCGGCCGATCGAGGCCGCTATTTGACCGCCACGACGTCCTTTAGCCAGGACTCATACTCGCTCTTCAGCCTGGCCAGTACGGCTGGGTGCTTTTCCTTGAGGTCCTCGGATTCGCCCGGGTCGCGGAGGAGGTCGAACAGGTGCTCCTGGCCCTCGGCGTCACGCAGATACTTATACTGGCGGCCGATCACCGCCCGCTGCTCGGACGCCTTTGGGGCCTGGTAGCGGAAAAACAGCGACTCGCGCCGTCCCGCGCCACCGCGGCAGGCCTCCAGCAGGCTCACGCCGTCGATCTTGCGCCCGGCCGGCGGTGCGGCGCCGGCGATCTCCAGGCAGGTGGGGAACAGGTCCATACTGGCCGCCAGCGCGTCCGTCGCCGCGCGCGCCCGGAACTGCCCCTTCCAGCGCGCCATCAGCGGGCTGTGGATGCCGCCGTCCCACAGGCTGTTCTTGTGGCCGCGGAAGGGCGCGTTGCGCGTGACCTTCGGCACGCCGCCGTTGTCGCTCAGGAAGAACACGGCGGTGTCGCCGTCGATGCCGCGCGCCTCCAGGCGGTCCACGATCATGCCCACGGCTTCGTCGAGCGCCTCCACCATGGCGCGGTAGGTCTGGCGGTCGGCGGTACCGCTTCCCACCGGGCCGCTCTTCCAGGCGGTGTGCCGGTCCATGGGCCCCTGGAAGGGGTCGTGTGGAGCGTTGAACGGCACGTACAGGAAGAAGGGCTTCCCGGCGTGGCGGTCGATGAAATCGCAGCTTTCCTGGGCGATCAGGTCGGTCATGTAGCGCCCGTCGCGGATGGGCCGCTCGTTACGCCAGAGGTCGGGGTTGGCCAGGCGGTCCACGTGGCTGAAGTAATCGATGTTACCGGCCAGAAATCCGACAAACTCGTCGAAGCCGCGGCGGGTGGGGAAATACTGTTTCTCAAAACCGAGGTGCCACTTGCCGATGATGCC
>CAKZVG010000412.1 GCA_937921835.1 uncultured Bryobacteraceae bacterium
GTTCCGAGGAGATCCGCCACCCCCGCGCGGTGACGCCGTGGGCGCCCGCGGCCGGACGCTCGGCCGCTGGAACGAGCATCGGGATCGTCTCGATGAACGGGGCCGCGGCCTCAAGAGTCACCGCCACGCGGCCGGGCAGGAACTCGATAGTCTTGCGGCCGGCGGGCGTTTGGTAGCGAATCGCGAGGCGCCCACCCGCCAGATCGCGCGCTCCCGGCCGTGGAGTCACCGCGCTGCCGTCCACTTCGAACGACGCCTCAACCGGCCCGCTTTCCAACGGCATCGTTCCGTCCGGCCGCATGGTTCCCCAGGCGGCGTCCTGGCCGCCGGTCTGGGATTGCAGCACCGCCCCGTGCGGCGGCGTCCAGAGCAGTCCCAGCCCGAGGCGCTGCTGCGGCCGGATCGCGGGGCCGGCGGTGAAAGCGGCGTAGTAAGCCGGCTGGCGCGTGTAAGTGAAGATCTGCGGATGGCGGCTGTCCATGCGCTGGTGGACGAACGGCTCCGCGCGCCAGGCCCGCACCCCGCGCCGCGCTTCTTCGATCTGGCGCTCCGAAGGATGCCACTGAAAGTGGCTGCGCTGAAGAAACGTATAGGGACTGTAGGCCCAGAACTCGCCCACCGGCAGCGGGTCGACGCGCGGCCACTCGCGCTCCAGCTTTTCGCGCGCCGCCCGGAGCTTCCGCTGACGCGCCGCTGGCGTCGAAGAGAAGGCGCGCGCGATCTCCGACCGCTCGGCCACGGGCGTGTCGATCGGATCGACGGTGAACTGCCGCTGGCGGCATTCGACGGCCCGGTTGAGCACCCAGAAATCCTGGCCCGGCTCCGGCAGCGCGTTGTAGGAGAGCCACTCGCAGAAGAGCGTTTCCTGGTCCACGAACACCTTGGCCAGCGGCGTCTGGCGGTAGTAGTGCCAGGCCACCTCGACGTTGCGGTGGTGCGTGCCGAGGTTGTAGCCGAAGTCCGGTCCGCCGGCTTCGTAGAAGTATCCGGCCGGGCTTTGGAACTCGCTGCTGCTCTGCTCGATCCGGGCGGCGAGCAGCCGTTCGAGTCCGGCGTCGGGATACAGCCCTAAGAACGCCGGGCCGCCGGCGAACACGTTGGTGTACTGGTTGCTGTAGTTGCGCCCGAAGGCGAACAGGTCCGGATCGGTGAGCACCTTGTGGATGGTTTTGCGGCAGGCGCCGATGGTCCGGCTGTGCAGCGCGGCGTCGATGGGCGGACCGCCTTTCAGCAGCCGCAGCGATTCCGCCATGAACTTGGTTGCGAAGGCGGTGGCGGCGAGATTCCAGCCCTGGGGAGAGTACTCGCTGAAGCGCCCGTCCGGGCTCTGAATGCCACACCAGAATTCGAGCGCGGCTTCAAGGCGCGCGCGCACCGCGGGGTGTCCGCGATACGGATTCCATGGCCTGGCCGCGGTGTAGAACCAGGCCAGAGACAGGATGTTCTCCATGATGCGCGCGTTGTGGGGTTGGTTGTCCTTCTGCGCGCGCCATACGGAGAGTTCGATGAAGCCGCGGTTGGGCTCGCTCATGCGGACGGCGTTCGCCAGCCGGGCGAAATGGACCAGGTGGTAGGCAAGGTCGAGTTCGTCATCGGCGAAGTCGCGGGCGCGGGTGCGGGACAGATCCGCGGGCGGCACGGCGCCGCTTGACTGCGCACGCAGGGCGGCCGCCGCGGCGGCGCCGGAGAGGAAGATACGCCGGTTCGTCATCGCTATGCAGTTTACCTTGCCGGCGGGCGCCACGACGGCCCACCGCGCCGCGTGGTAGAACTGGGTGCTGTATGGTTGCGCTTCGATTGCTTCTCGTTCTGCCGCTTGTGGTGGCCGGTCCAGTTCCGGGCCAAGCGCAGGAAAAACCCCTCCGGGCGCCGGACGTCCGCTACGAACCCTCCAGCATGGAGATCACGCGCGCCATGCTGCGGCTGGCCAGGACCGGCAAACGCGACGTGGTCTATGATCTTGGCTGCGGCGACGGCCGCATCGCCATCGCGGCGGTGAAGGAATTCCGCGCCAGGCGCGCGGTGGGGATCGACATCGACCCGGAGCGCATCCGGGAATCCGCCGCCAACGCGCGCGCGGCAGGGGTTGAGAAGAAGGTCCGTTTTCTCAATCAGGATCTCTTCGAGTCCGACATCCGCGAGGCCACCGTGGTGACGCTCTACCTGTGGCCCTGGGTGAATCTGAAACTCAAGCCGAAGCTCCTGGCGGAGTTGAAACCTGGAACGCGCGTCGTCTCGCACAGCCACGACATGGGCGATTGGAAGCCGGAGAAAGAAATCACCGTCGACGGCGACACGCTGTACCTTTGGACGATCCCTCGGAGGTAGGACCGGCGATCTGGCGCGCGCCTCAAGCGCCGGCCCGGTCCTCCATCGCGGACAGCGTTTCGCGGCCGAGGCCGGCGATCAAGCCGGGCAGCGCTTCGATGTCGCCGGGCGCGGTGCGGAAGTTCACCACGCAGGCGCGCAGAGCGTAGCGCCCGTCGACGAGAGCGTTCGACAGGAACACTTCGCCGCCCGCTTCGATCCGGTTCAGCAGCTCCTGGTTCAGGCGGTTGAGCCGCTCTTCGGTATCGGGAGATCCGATGCTCCGCCGCCATGCCTCCGGCACATAGCGGAAGGTTGTGATGCTCAGGCTGGTGGTGAGCGCTTCGAATTCCGGATGCGCCTCCAGCAAACGGAACAAGTGCGCCGCCAGCGCGCAATCTCCGGCGATCATTTTTTCGTAGCCCGCCCGGCCGGCCTGCCGCAGCCCCAGCCAGACCTTCAGCGCGCGGAAGCCGCGCGAATTCTGCGGGCCGAGTTCGAAGTAGTTCAGCGCTTCGGTGTCGAAGTTGTAGTAAGGCGGGCGGTAAGAGAACGCCCCCGTCAGCCGCGCCGGATCGCGCACCAGCGCGCAGCCGGCTTCGAGGGGCGCGTACAGCCACTTGTGCGGATCCACCGCCACGGAATCGGCCTCGCCGAGGGCGCCCAGTTCCGCGGGCGCTCCCGAAACCCGGGCGGCAAAGCCGCCGTAAGCTCCATCGACGTGAAACCAGAGACCGCGCTCGCGGCAAAAGGCGGCCATCCCGCCGAGGGGATCCACCGCGCCGGTGCTCACCGAGCCGGCGGTTCCGATCACCAGAAACGGCCGGCCCCCCTGGCGCTCATCTTCCTCCACCTGCCTTCGCAGCGCGTCGAGCGACATGGCGCGGCGTGAGTCCACCTCGATCCAGCGGATCGAGTCCGTGCCGAGCCCGAACAGGTCGGCCGCTTTCTGCACCCAGGTGTGAGTTTCGGCTGAGCAGTAGCAGAGCAGCCTCCGTGCCTCTTTCCCTCCGCCCGCGAGGCCCGACCGGCGGATATCCCAACCCGCCCGGGCGGCGCGCGCGGCGAGGAATCCCACGAAATTCGCCATGTTGCCGCCGCTGACCAGCAGCCCTCCGCAGCCGGCCGGATAGCCGATGAACTCCGCGATCCAGCGGATGGTCTGCGCTTCGATCTCGCTTGCCATCGGAGCCAGCTTCCAGGCTCCCACGTTGGCGTTGATCGAAGCCGCCAGCAGATCGCCCAGCGCGCCGACCGGAGCCGGACTCGACGTGATGTAGCCGAGAAACCGCGGATGCCCATTGAAGGCCGAATGAGCGAACAACAGATCGGCGGCTTCCCGCAGCAGCCCCTCCGGCTCGGCTCCGGCCTCGGGCAAGCCGCGCCGGGCCTCCAGCGCCGAGCGGACCTGCTCGGGAGATTCGCCCGGCAGCACGCGCTGTTGGGCGAGCGACGCCATGCGGTCCGCGATGCGATCAACCAGCGCCCGGCCGATCTCGCGGAAGCGCTCGGGGGTCATCTCGAGCGGCGCCTCGCGTTCCCGCAGCGCCTCCAGTTTCGATGCATCCGTCATTTCCCGTTGCGTCCTCTTCACTCTTCGAATAAACCCCTCTCGCGAGAGCGTCCTCC
>CAKZVG010000413.1 GCA_937921835.1 uncultured Bryobacteraceae bacterium
TGCGCGGCGACCGGGTGGAACGGGGCACGGAAGGAGCCGGGCGCTACAGCCATCTGCACGGATTGCTGCCGCGCCTCGGCTTCTTCGCCGGCACGGAAGAACGCATCCCGGTGGACTTTGCGGACCTCCTCGCGCTCACGGCGCCACGCCCTTCGATCATCGTCGCGCCGGATTGGGACCGGCACGCGCACCCGGCCGATATCAACGAGGCGGTCCGCTCCGCGGCCCGGGTGTATGCGGCGCTTGCCGCGGAAGGACGCCTCGAGTTGCGGACGCCCCCTGACGTGCACCGTCTCTCGGGCCCCGTGATGGAGCAGACTTTGCAGCGGATGCGGGCTCTTTTCCAATAGTGAGCGGACGCGCCGGGTCGGAGGCGAGTGCGCCGTACGCGTCCGGCCGGCGCTCCTGGAGATAAAGGCTGGCCGGGTCGCCCAGCGCATCGCCCACCGACAGCCAGCGCAGGCGTTGCGCGCCGTCCAGGTTCACCTCGGCGATGGCCAGCGCCTGGCCGCCCACGGTCTCCCCCAGCACTTCCCCGTTCGCATCCACGATCCGGCTGGAGGAACCGTTTTCCGCCGTGGCGGCGGCGAGCGGGATGGCGTTGTCCAGGGCGCGCGCGCGTGTCATGACGTCCCAATGGCGGGGTGAAACGTCGCCGGCGCCGGGCGCGGCGATCAGCCGGGCGCCTCGCAGGCGCAGGATGCGCGCAGGTTCGGGAAACCACAGGTCCCAGCAAACCAGCAGGCCAAGCGGACCGAAATCCGTCTCAAAGACGGGAAACTCGTGACCGGGAGTGATGCCGGCCTCCATCTCGCTCAAGGGCAAATGAACCTTGCGGTAGCGCCCGGCGAGGCGGCCGTCGCGGCCGTAGAGCAGCGCGGCGTTATAGACCGCGCCGCCCTCCACCTCCCGCGCGCCGGCAACAATGTAGGCGCGGTGCTGCCGGGCCTTGGCGGAGAGAAACCCGGCGGCAGGCTCCGCCAGCGCGAGGGTTCTCCATTCCAGCGGACCCGCCACGCCATAGTCGAAGATCGCCTCGGGCAGGACGATGAGGTCCGCCCCCGCCCTGCCGGCTTCATCGATCCAGACCCCAAGCTGCGCCAGGCGCTCAGCAGCGGAGACCTTGGGATCTGGATAGCCATGAGCAACGGCGGCGCGGATTCTTTGGGGCGCCGGAGCGGAAGCCGGTTCGAGGCGCGGCTCGAAGAACAGGACAGCCCCGCCGCCGGCGCCGCGAAGGCCCAGTTCGATCCTCAAGGAGACCGAGCCGGGAGGCGCGGAGAGAACCCGGCGCAGGCGGAAGCCGCCCCGCCCGTCCGCTTCGCGATGAGCGTAATCGCGTTGAACCGGGCGCCGGCCTTCGGCATCGGCGCACCAGCTCAGCACGGCCACCACACGGTGGTGTTCGTTCGTGACGCCTTGGGCTCGATACACCACGGAGAACTCATAGTTCTGGCCGGGCTGAATCCCTGTGGCCGCCGACCGCCAATAGGCGACTGTGTGCACGGTCCCGCCCCGGATGCGCAGCGCGGGAGTGCGCCCCTGCGCCATCACATCCATGGCGGCCGAACCGCCGGGCGCGAGCCAGGCAGACCAGTTCCGCGTCCAACTCGCCGCCTCCGGAGGCGGGGCGGCCAACAGCGCCGCCGCGATCAGCAAGAGTGCCACGCGGGTCATCGCTCAGGTTGCCCGCGCCAGAGGCGGATCCGCTTCCCGGGGTAGCGGCGGCGCCTGCGCATACACGGAAGGAGGCATGCCTGCCAGCGCGCGGAACACGCGAGAAAAATAAGTGGCGTCGGAGAATCCGCAGCGCTCGCTGACGGTCGAAACATTGTTGAAAGGATCCAGAAGCAACTGCTTCGCGAACTCGATCCTGCGCATCATCAAGAAGCGCTCAAAGGTCACGCCCGCCACCTTGCGGAAACTGCGGCTCAAATGGCCCGCCGAGACCCCAAGCCGGGCGGCGATGGCCCCGATGCGCACCGCCTCGGGATCAGCCTCCTCGCGGATGCTCTGCTCGATGGCGCGCTTGGCCCGGTCTACGAGCTTCTCTCTCTTCCCGGCGTAGAGCCGCTTCAGCTCGTCGAGCATCTCTCCCGCGCCGCTGATCAGCGCCTGGCGCAGGGCCGCCGGCGTGCGCGCCGCCTCCAGCGCGGCCGTCGCCCGCGCCTGAATCGCCTCCAGCGTCTCGCGGCCGGCCCCGAGGCGGGAAACCGAGAGGCCGATCCGTCCCATCGCCGATTCCAGAATCCCCCGCCACTGGTCGAGTTGCGCCTCTTCCTGGCCCGGCGTGAGTTCCGTGGCCAGCGGCAGCGCTTGCAGCAGCGCCGCGGCCTCCTGCAAGCGCCAGGACTCGATGCAGGCGCAGACCTCATCCAGCCTGCGCGCCAGCGGCGCCGGGGAGGCCGGCCGCCGCGCGTACTCGGCGACCGGATCTTCGCTCTGGGCCAGCGCCTCCAGCGCCTCCCGGTAGGATTGGGGCAGGTCCGCCAGTTTCGCCTTCGCCTGGCCGATGCCGATGCGGACGGGCCATTCCGCGCCCGCCGCCACCGCCCGCGCCAGCCGCCGCGCCACTGAGCGCGCCCGCTGCGACGGGTCGCTCCGCTCATCCAGGCCGGCGAAGAGAATCACCCCCTGATCGCGCAGCGTGGCGAAACACACGTCCTTCGAAGCCAGGCAGGCGTGCGCGATCGCCTTCAGCGTCTGGCTCAGGGCGATTTCGCGGCTGGCGGGAGATTCGAGCCCCGGCTGGCCTTCCAGGCTCGGCCGGATCACGAAGGCGCGGTTGGGGCGCCGCCGGAAGCCCAATTGCTTCATCACCCCGCGCAGGTCCTCTTGGCTGGCCGCCCCTTGCAGCAGCAAATGGGCGAATTCGCGGCGCAGCAGCAGCTCCTCGCGCGTCTTGCGCTCCTGGTCCCTCACCAGCTCCTGCACGCGCGTCCACGAGGTCGCCAGATACTCGGCGAACAGCTCCAGGATCTTGACCGCCTTGTGGATATCCTCCTCGCCGACCACCGGCAGGTCGTAATAGGCCTTTTCCAGCTGCGCCCGGTCGATGTAGTCCAGTTGCGCCAGCCGCCGCGTGATCTGAACAAAGCCCTGTGCCGACGGCGGCTTGCGCAGCACCTGGCCGGTCAGCAGCGTGGCAATGTGTTCGTTCCCGCAAAACACCGGCACGGCGATGTCCACCAGTCCCGCGTGGCAGGTGTACACCCAGGTGCGGCGCGTCTCCCGCACCCGCTGCTCCGCCGCCTTGTCCGAAATGCCGCAGGAAACCTCCTGGCGCCGCCCGTAGTCGTTGACGATGTCGCAGAAAGCCGGGTCCGGGTGGCTCGGCGCCTGGCCGATGCGCCGCGCGCAGCCGCTCTCCAGCGCTTCCACCGTGCCCATCGGCGCCGCCAGCCCCACCCGGCGCGCCGGCCCGTCCTCGGCCCACACCAGGTCAATCTTCTTGATCGGACACGACTGGTCGATCAGCAGGAAAACCAGCCGGAAGAACTCTACATCCTTCGCGAACAGCCGCAGAAATTCGCGCTGCCGGTTGAACGCTCCGGATTCGTCTCTGGACCCAGGCCTCATGCGCTCTCCCCTTGCCTGCCTTCGATTATGCAACCCGGCCCCGGGAGCGCGGCTGGCTTTTAATGATCCGATTTGCAGTTTAACGCCATGCGGCGGGTCATTTGTCTGCTGGATCGGTGGTTTAGGTTCATTCTAAGCCGCCCCGGCGCGTCATAGTCTGGGTGTGCTGGCCGCCCGGAGGCGGCGCGAGGTAGACCATGCGGCGAAGGCAGTTCTTGATCAGCAGCGCAGCGGCGGGCCTGGCGAGGGCGGCGCCGCAGGACCGCGTGCGCGTGGCGGTGTCCGGCGTGAGGGGCATGGGCGGGGAGCACTTGCGAATGCTCGGGCGCCGCGAAGACGTGGAAATCGCCG
>CAKZVG010000414.1 GCA_937921835.1 uncultured Bryobacteraceae bacterium
AGACCTCCTTGCCACCTTCTTGCCAATAAGGGGCAGCCTTGGGCGCGCGGGGGTGGATGCCATAACGCACTGTCAGTGCGCCGGCCAGGGCGCCGGAGACGAACACCATGAGCAGGATGAGAAGGATGCGAGGGTTACACCAGGAAATGCGTTGCGCCGGCGCCATTTCGTCTCGCTACTCGCGGTAGGTGGCCAGGTTTACCAGGATGACGTCGCGGTCGCGCTGCTGATCGGCGCCGACCGAGGGCTGGCGCTCCACCAGGATGGTTTCGGGCGTCGCCGCCACTTCGGCGTAGTCGCCGGAGCCCGGCTGCGAGCCCGCCAGATAGACACTCAACAGCAGCAGGACCGCCATGGTGGCATACATCAGCCGCTTGCCGAACACCGGGTCGAGGAACACGCTCCAGATGGACGGCCTCGCCTGGGCTTCGATGGCGCCCATCACACGGCCGTAAAAGCCCGGCGCCGGTTCGATGCCGGCCGGGGCGCGCAGTTCCCGCAACAGCATCGCCTGCGCCCGCATCCGGCTGATCTCGGCGCGGCACTCCGCGCAGGAATCCAGATGCGCCTCAAATTCCCGCAACGCGAATTCTCCCAGACTGCCGCGGAGGTAATCCTCGAGACGATCTTTCATCGGGTCGTGCATAACATCTTCCCTCAAACACCACTTCGCGCTGGTTGCTTCCGGCGGATCTCGCGCCCGCTCGGAAAGGCGGCCGGCGCGCTCAGGCCGCCGCCGGCCCGGGCGTCCGGGTCAACCGCTGCGCGGCCTTTACCAGCTTTTGCCGCGCCCGGAACAACTTAACCTTGATCGTATTCTCGTTCATCCCGGTCATCCGCGCCAACTCCTCGACCGAGTGCCCTTCCACTTCTTTTAACAGAATCAGCGAACGGTCGTCTTCGGAGATCTTCGACAGCAGCTTCATTATGTAATCGCGCCGCGCCAGACTCTCGTCCACCGGCGGCCGGTGATCGGTGGCCGGTTCGGAGTTCTCCATCAGTACTGACTCTTCCTCGGAGAAGTCGCTTTCGTAAACCAGCTTCCGGACCCGTTTCTTGCGCAGATAGTCGTAGCACTCGTTTACGGTGATCTTATAGATCCAGGTCAGAAGCGAACTGCGGAAGTCGAAGTTGCCAATCGAAAAGTAGATCTTGGCGAACACCTGCTGCGCGATGTCCTCGGCGTCGTTGCGGTTGCGGAGGATTCCGTAGATGATCGAAAACACCTTGGCCTGATACCGCTCGACCACTTCGCGGAAGGCCAATTCATCGCGGGCCTGAACGCGGCGGACGAGGTCCGCTTCTTCGCTCTTGCGGTGGTCCACTCTGATCTTCACCGGGGCCGCTTCGCCTGCCGGAGGAAACGGGAGTACGCCGCTCAGTCCTGCCATGCTACCTCTTGCGACGTGACCGCGAAACAACTGGTTTCAAGCGCTTGGCCCGCCTCCGGGGAAACCGCCTGGGTGCGCCGGCCATTCCCGCCGCGCCCCGGTTTCTGCCCCAACATAGCAGATCCGGCGGCGAAACGGCAGGCCCAAACCTCCCAGCTCCGTGCGGCGGCATCCCCGCCCGGCGTTTCCGCATCCATATCGTGGAAAGGAAAGCACCCTCCCGGTACAATGGTGTGCTAGGCACCCTGAAATCAGAGGGACACGTTAAGGAAGGCGGAAATGATTCAGATAACCGAAAAAGCGGTCTCCAAGGTGAAAGAGATCCTGGAGATGCAGGATCCGAAGCCCAGCGGGCTGCGGATTTCCGTGGTGGGCGGAGGATGCTCGGGGTTCAGCTACTCAATGGCCTTCGAGAACAGCCCCAACATGTTCGACAAGACGTACAGCTTCGATGGTCTGAAGGTCTACATCGACCAGGCGAGCCTGCTATACCTTGACGGGGCTGAAGTGGACTACGTGGAGACGATGGAGGGATCCGGCTTCAAGTTCAACAACCCGAACGTGAAGTCCACTTGCGGCTGCGGCAGCTCGTTCAGCGCGTAAAGCGCATCATAAAACGGAAAAGCCACCCCTTAACGGGGTGGCTCTCAAAACTTGACTGGGCTAAGAGCTACTCCTGGCTCCGCCGCCGGCTCAGGAATCCGAGAGCCAGCAGTCCGCCGCCGAAGAGGGCGTACGTGGCGGGTTCGGGGATGACGGATTGGCGGTAGTTGTCCGAAACGCTCAACACCCCATCCTGGAGACTTGGCGTAACGCTCACGGCAACGTCAATCGAGGTTGCGTTCACGAGCTTCGAGGAGTTTCCGGGTATGGGCGAAAGCGGCACTCCACCGATGGTGAGCACCTTGCTTGCGGTGGTGCCACCCCCCGGAGCGTTCACGTCGAAGGCAACCCGATCGATGTAACGCTGGGGATCGTTGTAGACTTGAATATTGTACCCGAACGAAAACGGCTGAAACCAGACGCCGCCGAACAGGGGCGTAAGAGTCACATAGTGAACGTCCTGCCCGACGCCGTTCACGTTGAAAAACAGCCTCACCTCCACCTCGTTTGCCGGAACTTGGTTCAAGTTGCTGGTATACGTCCAGTTCGAGTACAACTTGTCCCCGTCCAGGCACTGATCCCCCGCCGCGGTAATCTCCAACAGATACTGCATTGTCATTGGGATGGGCTGCGACCCGCGACCCGTCTGCCTCGGTATGGAGCAGTTAATAACCGCCGCCGGGAGAACAGCCGCCAGACAGGTGATTCCCAGCAACAACCCTAACGAACGCTTCATCTTCAATCCTCCGAGTATGGATCTTCTTCGAGAATCCGTTTACTCAGGTAGAGTACAACAACTGTCAAGCGCGAATCAAGTCTTTTTTTGCGTACCTCCATGGTGATACGGCATTGGTGATACGCAATCAGGTGTTCCGCTTAGCGCAGGCTTGGATCGCCAGCGCGCCGCGCCACCCCTGGCAAAACGCTCTGGAACGCGCTATAAACAGGTGACGGGAGACGGCATGTACATTGCGCTGAACGGTTCCCTGACCGCCGGAGGAAAACTCGGTTGGCCCGAGTTCGCCCGCCTGGCTGCCAAACTTGGTTACCCCGGGGTGGACGTCAACCTAGGCGCGGCCATGAAGGCCGGCCTGGAGGTCCTGCGCATC
>CAKZVG010000415.1 GCA_937921835.1 uncultured Bryobacteraceae bacterium
AACCGCCCGGCGGACCTGGCGGCCGGTCCCGTCTGGCCGAATCGCCTGCCGGATCTGGGCACCCTGGCGGGCGCGGGGGCGACCAGCCTTTCGATGGCCTCGGAGAACCTTCGTACGCCCTACACGCAGCAGTTGGACTTGAGCGTCGAACAGCAGCTTAGCGCCAACGTGGCGCTGGGCGTATCCTATCTGACGAGCCGCGGGCGGCGCTTCCTGGCCGTTCGCGACGCCAACCTGGGGCCGCTCGGCGGCGTCTTCACTTACCGGATTTTCGACGCCGCGGGCAACGAGAGCGGCACTTACGCGACGCCAACGTATCTGTTTGCGAATCGCATGGACCGGGCTTACCAGAGAATTAACATTATTGAGTCCGTGTCCAATATCTGGTACGACGCCATGGTTGTCCAGGTCCGCAACCGCGGGCTTCGCTCCGGGCCTGTAAGCACGTTCGGCACCGTCGCCTACACCTGGGCGCACACCATCGACGAGAACCTGGGCGGCGCCTCGAACAACCTGTTCTTCAGCGGCGGCCCGGGCACGGTGTTTAACGGCGACTTCCGCGGCGAGAAGGGTAGCTCCATTCTCGACCAGCGCCACCGCCTAGTGATCGGCCACTTCGCCAATCTGCGCTTCAAGAATGATCCAAACGCGTTCTTCAAGTACGTGGCCAACAACTGGCAGCTTTCCGCTTTGATGACCTTCGCGTCCTCGCAAAACACGACGCCGACGGTGACCGTCTCCGGAACGCAGTTTTCCGGCGCCGCCTTCACCAGCACGCTGAACGGCTCGGGCGGCTCGAACCGAGTGCCGTTTCTGCCGCGCGGCTCGCTGGACATCGACACCATCGCGCGGGTGGACGCGCGCCTGACGAAGGCGCTGCCGTTCGGCGAGCGGCGGCGGCTGAACCTGGTGTTTGAAGGCTTCAACGTCTTCAACAACGTCAGCGACACGGCCAGACGGAACCAACTGTACCGGGCGCAGGCGGGCATTCTCCGCCCGCTTCCGGATTACGGAACCGGCAGCGCGTCGGCCGGCTTCCCCGACGGCACCAACGCGCGCCGCTTGCAGGTAAGCGCGCGGTTCTTTTTCTAGCGGAAACCGGCGGATTGGCGCGCGCGGCGGTTCTCAGCGCCCAGGGCGGGTAAGGAAGGGAATGCGCTCGGCGAGGACGATGCCTTCGTTCTGTTCCCAGCTTGAAATCGCGATGCGGCGGCCGTCGGGCGAGATCCCGAAGGTGCTGGTGTTGCTGTCGGGATCGAAGGCGGCCAGCGGGCGCCGCGTGGCGGTGGTGTCCCTGCCGGGGACGAAGCTCTGCGCGAAGATGCCGTAGACGCCCCGCTCGTCCTGCCCGACAAAGGCGATGGCGCGTCCGTCGGGCATCCAGCGGGCGCGTCCGACCAGCACGCCCGACTGCTTGCGGACCTCGCAGCGGATCTCGAACTCCACCGGCGGCGCGTCCGTCACCGGAACGACGCGGATCGCGTTCTGATCGGGCCGCACCCCCGTCACGTAGAGCGCGTAGCGCCCGTCGGGCGAGACCTCGGGGTTGAAGAACGGTCCGGCGGCGATGCGCACCGCGTCCGTGCCGCCGGGCCGGATGCGCCAGATCCCGGCCTTCTCCGGATGATTGGAGGCGTAGACGATCCACTCCCCGTCGCGGGTCATGGTGGCGTTTTCCGCGTCGATTCCGTCGCTGGTGACACGCCGCGGATTGCTGCCGTCGGCGTTGGCCAAATAGATCTCGAAGTTGCCGCTGCGTGTCGAACTCCACAGGATGGACTGCCCGTCGGGCGAGTAGGCGGGGTCGATATCGTCGGCCGGATCCTCGGTGAGCCGCACCAGCGCGCCGGTTTCGAGATCGATCTGCCAGATGTCGTTGCTCCCGCTGCGATTGGAGCAGAACAGCACCCGGCGGCCGTCGGGCGAGTAGACCGGCTGGCGGTCGCGGCTGTTGCCGCGCGCGATCCAGCGTCCCCGTCCGCCCGCTCCCGCGCCCAGGGTCAGCTCACGCAGGCTCTCGCGCGTCGAGCGGGTATCGGCGGCCAGCGTACCGCCACGGGCGAAGTCGAGCGTCAGGCTCTGGTAGGGCCAGAACATCGAGACCGCGGAGTCCGAGAAGACGTCCTGTTTCACCAGTTCGGACGCGTTGCCGAATTCCGACGACTCCTTCGTATAGAGAACCTCGCGGTTCCCCGGCCAGACGGCGGTCGAGAGGCCCAGATTCGTCCCGGGAACCTTCAACAGGCGCCGCTCGCCGCCATCGGCCCGCATCACCAGAAGCGCGTTCCGGTAGCCGCCCTGGGGGCTACCCACGGCGGCGATGCGCTGACCGTCGGGAGAAAAGCGCGGCGAAACCAGGCGGAGCCCTTCCACCGATGCGATCTCGCGCGCTTCGGAACCGTCGGGATTGACCAGGCCGACCACGGAGAGTTCGCGCCCGCCGGAGTTACGCCAGCGGACGAACACAATCGACCTGCCGTCGGGCGAGAAGTCGCCGTTGACGACGCCATCGATGACCTTGCGCGGAGCCCCGCCGAGGCTGGGCACGCGGTAAAGCGCGATGCCCTCGGCTTCGCTGCGGGAAAAAAGGATTGCCGCGCCGTCGGGGGAGAAACGCGCGTGATCGTCCGGACCGCCGGTCAGCGGCACCTCGTTCGCGCTCGCGATCTGCTTCAGCCAGATTCTCGGCGTTCCGTCGCGGTCGGAGGTGAAGGCGATGGTCTTGCCGTCGGGGGAAACGGAGGGGTTCGAGTCGTGCCCCGAGTAGGTGATGAAGCGGTAGGTGGGAGGCGGCTCGGCACGCGTCCGCGCCCGCCAGAGCGATACGCCGAGCAACGCGCCGAGCAGCAGTCCGATCAGAAACGACAGCGGCGCCAGGCGCAGCCGCCGCCAGCGGATGACGGCCGGGAAGACGCTGGTGGAGGTCCCGGAAGCGGCCGCCTGCAACGCGAAGGCGAGATCGCGCGCCGAATCGAAACGGTCCTCGGGGCGCTTCTCCAGGCATCGCCTGACGATGCTTTCCAGCGCCGGCGGAAGCCCGGCGCCGATTTCGGGCGGCTCCGCGGTGAGGATCAAGTTCATCGTCTCGACCGACGACTCGCCCTGGAACGCCTGCCTGCCGCTGAGCATCTCATAGAGCACGGCGCCGAAGCTGAAAATGTCGGACTGTGGGCCGGCGGGCTGCCCGCGAACCTGCTCGGGCGACATATAGCCGACGGTGCCCATCACCGTGCCGGGTTGGGTCCCGCGCGTCATCGTGGGCAGCTCCGAGACCACGTACGGCTCTCCTTCGTGAGTGCCGATGTCGTAGATCGCGAGGATGTTCGGGTGGTTCAACCCGCTCGTGGCCTTGGCCTCGAGCTCGAAGCGGCGCAGCCGCTCCTCGTTCTGCGAGAGTGACGCAGGCAGCACCTTAACGGCCACCTCGCGCTCCAGGCGGGTGTCTCTGGCGCGGTACACC
>CAKZVG010000416.1 GCA_937921835.1 uncultured Bryobacteraceae bacterium
GCGCCGCCAGGACGGCCGCCCGGCGAGGGAGCGGTAGCGGTTGGGAGCAACTTTCTCGATCAGTCCCGATTTCTCAAGCGTGTAGAGGAGGCGGAAGACGATGCCACGGCTCAAACCGGTGCGCTCGATCACCTCGTGGAGCGGAAGCTGCTCACTGGGCGAGCGGAAAGCTTCAAGCACCTGCGCCGCGCGCACAACGGACTTGACCAGGTAGGGATCGCGCACGCTTCGAAACATACCCTGCCCAGGGCCGGCGCTGCAACGCGGCCGCGGGCGCGATCCCGAAACCGCTGCTGGCCAAGAGGACAGCCAGGCGTGACGGCTGCGGCGGCGGCGCCGGATGGCGGCGGTGTCAAGCCCGCGGACGACCGGGGCAGGTTTCCGCGGGCAGACGCGGTGCTACCTCTCGATAGACCTGCCGCGCGAGCCGCAGCCCCTCTTCCACCTCTGGCCGGCTTGGCATCTCGGGTTCGCCAGGATGGCGGAAAACCCATGCGAACTGCGTGAGATTTTCCGCTTCCTGAGCGCTGCGCGGCCTCCTCATTCTCCTATCCCGATCTCCCTCGGTCGCGCGGACCTGACTTTCATGCTCATCCTTTGATTGGAAAGTGCTCCCGGCGGAGGGTTCGAGGCGCCAGACGAACAGACCCACCGCGAAACCGTACAGCTTGCCGGGCTTGGCGAACTTGCAAGGCGCCCGCCATGCAGCGTTTCGTGGATCTGGCTGCGCTAGCCGGCTCCCGCACCCGGGCTGCCCGCACGCCGGTCCCAGTCAGAAGCGCAAAGGGTACGGCACGCACCGCCCGGAGCAGAAAAACGGGCCGCGCCGCACTCCATTTTGCGCGTGTTCCTCAAGCACCCGGCAAAGCCGCGCCCGGCGGCGCCGCGAAGATGCGCTTATCGAGGTAACCCACCTGCCGGGCGTAGGCGCTGAGTTCGTCGCGGAACCTGGGGTGCGCGATAGCGATCAGCGCCTGGGCACGCTCGCCGAGCGTCTTGCCGTGCAGGTACGCCACGCCGTGTTCGGTGATCACGTAGTGGACGTCGGCGCGCGAGGTCACCACGCCCGCGCCGGGCTTGAGCACCGGCACGATGCGCGACACCGTGCCGCCCTTGGCGGTCGAAGGCAGCGAAAGGATCGGGCGCCCGCCTTGGGAGCGCGCCGCGCCGCGCACGAAATCCACTTGTCCGCCGACGCCGCTGAAGGGCAGCGGGCCGATGGAGTCCGCGCACACCTGGCCGGTGATGTCCACCTCGACGGCCGAGTTGATGGCCACCATGTTCGCGTTGCGCGCGATCACGAACGGATCGTTGACGTAGCGCGAGGGGTGAAACTCGAAGACCGGGTTTTCGTGGATGAAATCGAACAGCCGCCGCGTGCCCAGCACAAAGCCGGCGATCACCTTGCGCGGGTGCAGCGTCTTCCGCGCGTTGTTGATGACGCCGGACTCGATCAGATCGATCACGCCGTCGGAGACCATCTCGCTGTGAATCCCGAGGTCCTTGTGGCCGCGCAAGTACTCGAGCACCGAATCCGGAATGGCGCCGATGCCCAGTTGCAGCGTGGCGCCGTCGGGGACCAGTTCCGCGATGTGGCGGGCGATGGCGCGGTGCACCTGCTGGGCGGGCGTTTTGTGATATTCGGCCAGCGGGTGGGAACACTCCACGATGGCATGCACCTGGTCGAGGCGCAGAAAGGTGTCGCCGCAAGTGCGCGGGCACTGGTCGTTGACTTCCACGATGACCCGCCGGGCAAAACGGGCGGCGGTGAGCGAGCAGTCGATGCCCGTGCCGAGGCTCAGGTTCCCATACGCGTCGGGAGGCGCGCACTGGAGCAGCGCAACGTCGATGCCGATCTCGCCGCGCTCGATCAGGCCCTCCACTTCGCTGAGAAAGACCGGGATGTAATCGGCGCGGCCTTCCTGCACGGCGCGCCGCACGTTGCTCCCCATGAAGACCGCCGCGTGGCGGAAGACGCCCTCGAACTCGGGGCGGGTGTAGGGCGCGTCGCCCATGGTTGCCAGGTGCAGGATCCTGACGCCGCGGAGTTCGCCGGCGCGCGCAACCAGCGCCCGGATCAGTTCGTCCGGATGGTTGCAGCCCTGGTGGATGTAGACCCTGTCGCCGGACCGGACGGCGGCCAGCGCTTCGGCGGCGCTGGTCCGCTTGGATTGGTAGAGTTCGCGCCAGTGCATGCGTGAAGCCGGATCGGGGCGCGCCGGACGCCCTGATGTTAAACTACCACCAAATGCGGTTCGATGAGTTGATCCGGTCTGGGATGATGGTGCGCGACGTCAAGATAAAGCACCCGGCGACGGTTCCCGTGTTCGAGCGGATGGGGTTCCGCGAGTCCTGCGACGACTGCTCGATCGAGCAGGTGGCGCGCAAGTACGGCTTGCGGGGCGAGGACATCGTCGCGGCGCTAAACGAAGCGGCGTTCGGCATCGTTGGCGACCGTCCGCCCACGGTGCAGTAGCCGTCAGCGGGCGGGCTGGCGCCGGGCGCTGAGTTGCCGGGTGAAGAGAACCAGTTCCTCCAGCTTCTTTCGCGCGGCGCCCGAGTCGATGGACTGCGCGGCGGCCCGCATGCCATCTTCGAAGGTCGTGGCGGCGCCCGCCGCCACCAGCGCCGCCGAGGAGTTCACCAGCACGATGTCGCGGCGCGGCCCGCTCTCGCCTTCCAGGATTCCCAGCGCGATGCGGGCGTTGACCTCGCGGCCGCCGCCCTTCAGGTCCTTGCCGCGCGCCTTGGGAACTCCGAAGTCGGCCGGCGTTACGGTGCGGTGCACGATGGCGCCGCGCACGATCTCCAGCAGCAGAGTGCTGCCGGTGGTGGTGATCTCGTCCATCCCG
The DNA here is from genome assembly GCA_937921835.1 of uncultured Bryobacteraceae bacterium. Classification (GTDB taxonomy): domain Bacteria; phylum Acidobacteriota; class Terriglobia; order Bryobacterales; family Bryobacteraceae; genus CAKZVG01. Next base: position 2,853 of record CAKZVG010000416.1, read on the forward strand.
TCGGCTCCGTGAACCACGAAGCCGCGCTGCAACCCCAGACTGGCCAGCGCCTCGGCCATCAACTCCGCCGCCCGCGCGGAGGGCGCGCCCACCAGTTGCGCGGTGGCGCCCGCCGGGTTGGTCAGCGGACCGAGCAGGTTGAACACGGTCCGCATCTTCAGTTCGAGGCGCGCCGCCTGGGCGTGTTTCATCGCCGGGTGGAAGGCGGGCGCGAACAGGAATCCGATGCCCACCTCGCGGATGGCCGCCTCGGCTTCCCCGGGCGCCAGCGCCACTTCGACGCCCAGTTCTTCGATCAGGTCCGCGCTGCCGCACTTGCTCGAGATGGACCGGTTGCCGTGCTTGGCCACGCGCACCCCCGAGCCCGCCACCACGAACGCCGCCACCGTGGAGATGTTGAACGACGAGAGCCCGTCGCCGCCCGTTCCACAGGTGTCGAGCAGCGGCTCGCCCTCCGGTCCAGCGATGCGCGCCGCCCTGGCCCGCATGGCGCGGGCGAAGCCCAGGATCTCCTCCGGACTTTCGCCTTTCATGTGCAGCGCGACCAGAAAGGCGGCCACCTGCGCGGTGCTCGCCTCACCGTTCAAAATCAGCGCCATCGCGCTTTCGGCGTCGGCGGCGGCGAGGTTCTCGCGGTTCGCCACGCGGTGGAGGTGGGACAGAAACGCCATGCTATAGTTGGGAGTTCGGCTTTTTACAAATACTAGCACAGGCTCCTTCTATGAAGATCCACGAGTACCAGGCGAAAGCGCTTCTGGCCGCCTACGGCGTTCCCGTGCCGCGCGGTGAGGCCGCGTTCTCCGTCGAGGAGGCCGAGGCGGTGGCGCGCCGGTTAGGCGGCAGCGTGGTGGTCAAGGCGCAGATACACGCGGGCGGCAGAGGCAAAGGGGGTGGGGTGAAGGTGGCCCGGGACGCCGCCGAAGCCGCCGAACTGGCCCGCAAGATGCTCGGCATGACGCTCCGTACCCACCAGACGGGGCCGGAAGGGCGCGTCGTGCAGCGTCTGCTGGTGGAGGAGACGCTGCCCATCGAGCGCGAGTTGTATCTCGGCATCGTGCTCGACCGCGCGCAAGGCAAACCGGTGTTCATGGCCTCGGCCGCGGGTGGTATGGATATCGAGGAGGTCGCGGCGAAGACTCCCGAACTCATCCTCAAGGAATCGATTGAACCGGGTCTGGGCCTCCAGCCCTTCCAGGCGCGCAAGCTGGCGTACGGAATCGGGCTGGCGGGCGAGACGGCGGGCGCGGCGGTGAAACTGATGCTGGGGCTGGCGCGCGCCTACGAGGGGCTGGACGCTTCGCTGGCCGAAATCAACCCGCTGGTGGTGGCCGGCGATGGTCGTGTGATCGCGCTCGACGCCAAGATCAACCTCGACGACAACGCGCTGTTCCGCCACAAAGACCTGGTCGAGTTGCGGGACCGCAACGAGGAGGATCCATTGGAGGTCGAGGCCTCGGGTTTCGACCTGAACTACATCAAGCTCGACGGCACGGTGGCGTGCATGGTGAACGGCGCCGGACTGGCCATGGCCACCATGGACATCATCAAGCACTTTGGCGGCAGTCCGGCCAATTTCCTCGACGTGGGCGGCGGCGCCAAGGCCGAACAGATCCGCAACGCGTTCCACATCCTGCTTTCCGACAGGAACGTGCGCGCCGTGCTGATCAACATCTTCGGCGGCATCCTGCGCTGCGACACGCTGGCCACGGGCGTGGTGGCGGCGGCGCGGGAGCTGAACGTGCAGGCGCCCATCGTGGTGCGCATGGAAGGAACCAACGTGGAACTGGGCCGCAAGATCCTGCTCGAGTCGGGGTTGAACTTCACGCTCGCCGACGGGATGAAGGATGCCGCGGAGAAAGTGGTGAGGCTGGCGCAATGAGCATTCTGGTGAACGAGAACAGCCGCGTCCTGGTGCAGGGATTTACGGGCCGCGAGGCGACCTTCCACGCCGGGCAGTGCATCGCCTACGGCACCAACATCGTGGGCGGGGTGGTGCCGGGCCGGGGCGGACAGAAACACCTGGACCGTCCGGTGTTCGATACCGTCGCGGCGGCCGTAAAGGAGACGGGCGCCGACACCTCGGTGATCTTCGTGCCGCCCGCCTTCGCCGCCGACGCCGTCATGGAGGCCGCCGACGCCGGCCTGGCGGTGGTGGTGTGCATCACCGAAGGCATCCCCACCCGCGACATGATCCGCGCCTGGCAGTTTCTGCGCGGGCGCGAGACGCGCCTCATCGGCCCCAACTGCCCGGGCATCATTTCGCCCGGCAAGTGCAAGATCGGCATCATGCCGGCGCACATTCACAAGCCCGGCGGCGTGGGCGTGGTCTCGCGCTCAGGCACGCTGACCTACGAGGCGGTGCACCAGTTGACGAAGCTGGGCATCGGGCAGTCCACTTGCATCGGCATCGGTGGCGACCCGATCATCGGCACCACCTTCGTCGACGCGCTGCGCCTGTTCAACGAGGACCCGGAAACCAGCGCCATTGTTATGATCGGCGAGATCGGTGGCACGGCCGAAGAAACCGCCGCCGCCTACGTCGCCGCGCACGTGAAGAAGCCGGTGGTGGGCTTCATCGCGGGACAGACGGCGCCGCCGGGACGCCGCATGGGCCACGCCGGGGCCATCATTTCGGGCGGTTCGGGAAAAGCCGCTGACAAGATCGCGGCCATGCGCGCGGCGGGGATCACCGTCTGCGACACGCCCGCCGAGATCGGCGAAAAGGTTCAGGCGCGGCTGGCCGGTTCCTAGGGACTTTATGCAGAGAACTCTAGCTATCGTCAAACCCGACGCGGTCGCGGCGGGCCACACCGGAGAGATTCTTTCGCTCATCGAGAAACACGGCTTCCGGATTCTCGGCATGCGCATGCTGCGGCTGCGCAAGGAGCAGGCCGAAGGCTTCTACGCGGTCCACCGCGGAAAGCCGTTCTATGAAAGCCTGGTGGCCTTCATGACGGAGGGGCCGGTGGTGGTGGCCGCGCTTGAGGCCGAGGACGCGGTGCGGAAATGGCGCGACGTGATGGGCGCCACCAACCCCGCCAACGCGGCGGAAGGCACCATCCGCAAACGCTTCGGATCGAGCATCGAGCGCAACGCCACGCATGGATCCGACTCGCCGGAAAACGCCGCCATCGAGGTGGCGTTCTTCTTCAGCGCGGCGGACCTTCTGTAATCACGCGCAACCGAACGCTCTCCGAACCCTGCTCGCGCACGGTGACCCGCGCGCCGGAGGGCTCGGCGGGTTCAAGGACCTCGGGGTCGCGCCAGGCGCCGCTTTCGATGTCCTCCCAGGCCAGCACCACATAGTCGCCGGGGATTACCGCGCGGAAGTGGAAGCGCCCGTCCTGGCCGGCGGTGGTTGAGCGGTAGTAACGCGCGTGTTCCCGGCGGCTCTTTTCGGGCGCGAGCACGACGATCGCGCCCGCCGCGGGCTGCTGGTCCGCGTCCAGCACCACGCCTTCCACCTGCCCGCCAGCCGGCCGCAGGACCATGTCGAGAGCGGCGGAGGCGCCGCCCGGGCGCACGCTGAGCACGCCGTCGAGCACTTCCTGGCCGCCGTAGCGGATGCTGCGCAAATAGAAGCCTTCTCCGCGCGCCACCAAACCGGCTGAGTAGTCGCCAGGTGTGACGTTGGGAACGGTGAACGCGCCGTCGGCGCCGACCTGGGCCGTCGCGGCGCTCGAAAACGGGGATGCCTCGCGCGGTTGCAACACGACGCGAAACGACGCCAGGTCCGCCTTCTGGCCGCCTTCCACCCGCACCCGGCCCGCGATCTGGGCGCCGGGCGCCAAGGTCACAAGGAGGTCCGTCACGTCCGAGTTGCCCACCTGAACGGGAAGGCGGGCGCC
>CAKZVG010000417.1 GCA_937921835.1 uncultured Bryobacteraceae bacterium
GCCCCAGCCCGTTGATGCGCTGTTCGATGGTTTGAATGGAGCGCTCCACCGCCTGCCGCTTGATCGTAAGCAGTTCGCTCTGCTTGAGATTTAGCCGGTAGTCGGTCGCGCTGACCGGGGTCAGCACCCAGCTCGGCAGCCGCTCGTTGACCAGGGAGCGGACATCGCCCGCCCGGCCCGCCGGAACCCCTTTGATCTCGATCTGGATGCTGTCGGCCTCTTCCACCTTCTGCGGATCGTTGCGGTCGATCGAAGCGTAGTCGATGTTGGCCTTGCGCAGGTCTTCCTTGAGCCGCTCGATGGCCTGGTCGGCTTCCACCTTCATGGCGTCCTGCACCTGTACTTGCAGCAGCAGGTGGCTGCCGCCGCGCAGGTCCAGGCCCAGGCGGATGTTGTTCCGCACGTTCTGCGATACCGCGTCCAGCGACCTCGGCAGGCCGATGACCCCGATCACCGCCAGCAGAATAACGGCGCAAATCACCAGCGCCTTGACTTTCAGATTCCTTGACATGCTGTCTGTGTCGCCTTGCTTGAAACCCTACTTCTTACCCTCTTCCGTCACCTTGGCCGCCACCGCGCCGCGCGTCATCTGCAATTTCACATTGTCCGGCTTCACCCGCAACACCAGGGTGTCGTCGCTGTTGATGGCCGTGATGGTCCCGATGATCCCGCCCGTGGTGATCACGGTATTGCCGGCTTCCAGGCTGGCCAGCATCTTCTGCTGCTGCTTCTTCTGGCGCTGCATGGGCATGAACAGAAGAAAGTAAAAGATGCCGAAGATCAGGATGATGGGCAGAAACCCGAGGACCGGGTTGGGAGCGGACGGAGAGGCTTGCAGAATCAGACTTAAAAACACCGTTACCTCGCTGGGACGGAGCCAAACCCAGGCGCGCAACGCCTAATCCGGCGCCTCGCCCGGGCCGGAAACTACAGCCTCCAGAAACTCCGGAAACGTCCCAAGCACTATAGCTTGTCGAATCCCGCGCATGATGTCAAGGTAGTGCCGCAAATTGTGCAGCGTGGCCAGCGTCGAAAACAGCATTTCTCCGGCCAGAAAAAGATGCCTGAGGTACGCGCGGGTAAATCCCCGGCAGGCATAGCAGGAACAGCTTTCGTCGATCGGACGGTGATCGTCTCTGTATCGGGCCTGTTTAATGATAACACGTCCCGAACGGGTGAACAGACACCCATTGCGCGCGTTGCGCGAGGGCAGCACGCAGTCCATCATGTCCACCCCCAGCGCCACGTAGCGCGCCAGTTCCTCCGGCATGCCCACGCCCATCACGTAGCGCGGGCGATCGAACGGGAGCAGTGCGGCCGAGATGCCGGCCATCTCCAGGCTCAGCGCGCGCGGCTCGCCCACCGACAAGCCGCCGATGGCGTAGCCGGGCGCGTCGAGTTCCCGCAAGCGCTCCGCACAGCTTCTTCGCAGATCGGCGAACATCGATCCTTGCACGATGGGAAACAGCGCGCCGCACTGGCCGCCCGCCTCCTCCCGGCGGCGGAGATAATGCGCGTAGCCCTGCCGCGCCCAGCGCAGGGTGCGCTGCAAGGACCCGGCGGCCGCTTCGTGGCTGGCCGGATACCCCAGGCACTCGTCGAGCACCATCAGGATGTCGCTGCCCAGAGCCAGTTGCACGTCCACCACCGATTCCGGCGTGAACCAGTGCGGGTCGCCGTTGAGGTGCGAACGGAACAGGACTCCTTCTTCCGTCACCTTCCGCAGACTGTCCAGGCTGAACACCTGGAAGCCCCCCGAATCGGTCAGGATCGCCCGTTCCCAGTTCATGAAACGGTGCAGCCCGCCGAGCGACCGGATCGTTTCGTGCCCCGGGCGGAGGTAGAGATGGTAGGTGTTGGCGAGCAGGATCTCCACCCCGAGATCCTCCGCCAGGTCGCGCTGCGTGACACCCTTCACCGTCGCCTGCGTCCCCACCGGCATGAACACCGGCGTGCGCACCGCGCCGTGCGGCGTGTGCAGCAGGCCCGCGCGCGCTCCGCTGCGCGGGCACACGGCCTCGATCTCGAAACGGAAGAGAAGCAATCCCCATTATGGCCGAAACCCGCTATCATGAGCTTTCGAGGCAGCCACATGACACCCTTATCCGTTCCGCAGCAGACCGCGCTCGTTGACCGCCTGGCGGGCGCCTGCGGCGGCGCCTACCCGCCCGGGACGCGCCGCAAGTATTTCATCTCCGGCCCGCAGTGGGCGGCGGCCTATGAAGGCCAGGCGCTGTTCCACGCTCCCACCCGCGAACCGGTGGCGTTTGAAGACGTCATCCGCCACTACGGTGAAATCGGCGTCGGCTATTGGACCACCCACGATACCGACGTCATCCCGGCCGCGATGCTGGGCAAGGAAGAGCAGTGGGAAGTGGTCGAGCGGATCAAGAAGGCGCTCTCGGAGGCCGGCGTGGACTGTTCCATGGTCACCACCGAGACCTTCCATCACGCCGTCTTCGCCGCCGGCCCGGCGGCCGAATCGCCCGAGATCCGCGAGTACGCCGCCTTCCGGCTGCGCAACACCGTCAAGATCGGCCACGAACTCGGCGCCGGCTACGCCGTCTACTGGCCCGGCTCGCTGGGCTACCAGGTCCAGGGCGCCATCGACGAGGTGCAGACCCTGCGCTGGTACGCCGACGGCTTGAACGCCGCCTGCGAAATCGACATCGAGATCGCCCGCAAGCGCGGCCGCCCGACCCTCAAGCATTGTCTCGAGGCCAAGCCTTTCGAGCCGCAGGCCGAGATCCTGCTGCCCACCTCCGACGCCATGCTGGCCTTCATCGCTTCCGGGCTGCTCAAACACCCCGAGATGGTCGGCCTGAACCCGGAGTATCTGCACGAGCTGATGTGGGGCGGAGCGCCCCGCGCCGCGCTGGCGCGCGCCTTGCTGGCGGGCAAGCTCTGGCACTTCGACATCAACGACGGCTACCGCCTCAAGCACGACGTCGATATCGCCGTCGGCCTGGTCAATCCGCTCGACTGGCTGAACGTGCTGGTCCTGCTGCGCAGCTACGGCTACAACGGGCCGTTCAATCTCGACTACAAGCCGCCCCGCACCACCAGCGCCTACGGCGTCTGGAAGGTCAGCTTCCCGACCGCCGTCGACCGCTTCATCACACTCTGGGAGATGGCGGGCGAAGTGATCGCCGATCCGGTCATCAAGGAAGCCAGCGACGCCCTCAAGGCCGGCGCGGGCGCCGCCTCCACCGACCCGGAGGTGGTGGCCGCCGCCAACCGCGAACTGCTGACGCTGCACGAACTGATCGGCCACCGGCTGTTCCAGATCCTGGTCGGGCAGCACCGCGGCCGCCTCTACTCGCTCTAGACTGTGAATTTCGGGCGCGCGCTCATCGTCATCGGTCTCATCCTGACCGCCGCCGGGCTCCTGATCTCCTACGGCGGCCGGC
>CAKZVG010000418.1 GCA_937921835.1 uncultured Bryobacteraceae bacterium
TGTCGCTGCTCAATCAGAACCTGGTGCAGGTGGTGGGACGGCTGAAGCCGGATACGACGCCCTGGCAGGCGCGCCTGGAGTTGCGGGCCATCGCGCGCAAGACCTATCCGACGGAAGGACGGGATTATGTGGCGGTAACCCCGATACTGGAGGTGCACCATCGCGCCCTCAAGCCCGCTCTGTATGCCGGCTCGGCGGCCGCGTTTCTGTTCCTGCTGGTCTTCGGCGCCGGGGCTGGCCGCCCGCTGCTGAAACGCCGCCCGGGCGAGCGCCTGCGGAGCGAGTTCGCCTACTGGCTGTTTTTCCTCGGGAAGTCGTTCGCGGGCTTGGCGGTCCTGCTGGGTTTCTGGATTCTGGTGGCCGATCCGAGCAACGGCTTCGCCAACGAGATGGGCCGCGAGGTGTGGCTCTCCTGGGCCATCACCTGGCTGATGGGACTGGTGGTCTGCGCCTTCGCGCTGTGGAGCTGGAAGGATCAGCGCTCGCGCTGCCGCGTGTGTTTGCGCCGGATGCGGGTGCCGGTCACGCGCGGCTCCTCGGGCAGCTTCCTCTTTGACCGCCCCGGGGTCGAGTATCTCTGTCCGGCAGGGCACGGTACGCTTTACGTCAGCACCGCCGAACCCTCCCAGGATTCCCAGGAATGGAGTGACGTGGACGACGAGTACCGCGACCTGTTCCGCCGCCGTCCGTGACGCCCAATCCATGCTACAACGGGGGAGACGATGAGCCTGCGTGGCCTGCTTCCGCTTCTGCTGCCGCTGTGCGCCCTGGGCGCCGGGGACCCCGCGGTGCGCGCCGCCGCGACGGTCGCCTTTACGGAAGGACCCACCGTGTATCGCGACGGCAGCGTGTTCTTTTCCGAGATGACCGGGCAGCGCATCCTGCGCCTTTCGCCCGATGGGAAACTCAGCGTCTGGCGCGAGAACAGCAACGGGACCAACGGCCTGCTGTTCGACGCTGAATGGCGCTTGGTGGCCTGCGAAAGCAGCGACCTCACGCTCAACCGCCCGCGCGTGACGCGCACCAACCTGGACACCGGCGAGATCGAAGTGCTGGCCGAATTCTATCGCGGCAAGCGGCTCAACGCTCCCAACGATGTCACCATGGACTCCCAGGGGCGCCTCTACTTCACCGACTTCGACCGCGCCGGACCGGAGCGCTGGGGCACGCCGGGCGTTTACCGGATCGATCCCGGCGGCTCGCTCACCCGGCTGCTGACTTCGCCCGAGGTTCAGCGCCCCAACGGCATCGCCATCTCGCCCGACGACCGCACGCTCTACCTGGTGGAGGCGAACCCGCGCGAGGGCGGCGCGCGCCTGATCCGGGCCTATGATCTAACGCCCGCCGGCACGCTCGCCAATATGCGCGTCTTCCATGACTTTTATCCCGGGCGCAGCGCCGACGGACTGTGTATCGACTCGCACGGAAACCTTTACGCCGCCGCCGGTCTGCACCGCCGCCGCGGCTCGAGCGAGACGCTCGACACCCGGCCCGGCGTGCACGTCTTCTCGCCCGCTGGCAAGCTGCTGCGCTATATCCACATCTGGGAAGACACGGTCACCAATTGCGCCTTCGGCGGCCCGGACCTGAGAACGCTCTACGTCACCGCCGGCAAGACGTTGTTCGAAACGCGGGTGGACGTGCCCGGCACGCGCAGATAAGCCATGCGGAATACAGTGCTGGCGGTTTTGCTTGTTCTTCCCACGTTCGCGGACGGCGGCGCCTGGCGCGCCTACCGGGAACGGGTAGATGCGGTGCGCCGCGTACCCGGGCTGGTGGCCTTCTGGGACTTCGTGCAGCGCGAGGACGGTCCCGCCGGGAGCGGACGGTTCGTGTCGGTGGATGGAGGCTTTGCGCTGGAGCCGCGCAACATCGCGCTCGATTACTGGGGCGACGGCCGCGCGGCGAAGCCCGGCGATTTCCCGCTGCTCGGGCGCGGTCCGTTCGGGCAGGCGGTCTACTTCCCGCCGCTCACCGTGCCGGATTTCCGCCCCGTGCTCCTGCTGCCCCGAGAGCGCTTCCACGATAGCGGGCTGGACGTCAAGGGCGCGGGGCGAAGCGTCTCCATGGTGGCTTGGGTGATCCGCGAGGGTGGCTCGCACGCCATCGCGGGCATCTGGCACGAGGGGACCGACATCAGCCCGGAGGGCGACCGCCCGGCGGCGGTTGAAAAAGGACGGCGGCAGTACGCGCTTTTCGCCGGGCTGGCGGCCAATCCGGGGGCGGTGAGCGTGCACGTCTCGGAAAACGGCGCCGCGTCGTTCGGGGACCGCTACGCGCGCAACCTGGCGGTGACCCGGGAGGTGATGCCCGCCACCGGTCCCAACGCCGCGCCCGAAGTGCTCGACGCCGCCTGGACGGTGGCCGGATTCACCTTCGACAACGCCCGCAACCGCGCGCTGGCTTACTTTGACGGCAAGGCAACGCCGCACTGGATCGAAAACCCCGCGCGGCAGCCATTCTACCAGCACGTTTACCGCGGATGGATCGAGGCGCGCCGCGCG
>CAKZVG010000419.1 GCA_937921835.1 uncultured Bryobacteraceae bacterium
CTTCGTGCCGGAAGGCGGCGGCGGCTGGCGGGTTGTCGTGGACGACGAGGAAGGGCACCGCCGCGACACCACCGTTCAGGTTCCGGAGCCGTTTGAGAGCGGCGCGCCCGCGCCGCCGGCCGCTCCCTCGCGCCTCGAACGCGCGCTGCTCGGCCTGGCGCTGCTGTTTGGCGCGACGGGGTTTCTCTATGGCTTCAAAGCCCGGAGGAGCCGCTGAGAACGCGCCGCCAGACGTCCCCGAAGACGTGGAAGTCGATGCCGCAGCGTGCCAGCAGGGCCCGGTCCCGCGCGATCTCCAGCGCCGGACCGGCGGCCTCCACGCGCCCCCGGTGGAGCACCGCCAGCCGGTCGACGGAGGCCAGCGCCGGCAGGATCTCCTGCGAAATCAGGATGACCGTGGCGTCCAGGCCGCGGATGAGCGCCACCAGTTGTTCCACCATGCCCGGGTCGAGGTTGGCGAAGGGTTCGTCGAAGGCGATCACGCGCGGCCGCATGGCCAGCACGGTCGCCAGCGCCGCGCGCCGCTTTTCGCCGAAGGAAAGCCCGTGCACGGGCCGCTGCTCGTAACCTTCCAGACGCATCTGGCTCAAAGCCAGCCGGACCCGTTGCCCGGTCTCAAGCGCACTGCAACCCATGTTGCGCGGCCCAAACGCCACGTCCTCGCCCACCGTGGGCGTGAAAAGCTGGTCGTCCGGATTCTGGAACACGATCCCGACCCGGCTGCGGATGCGCCTCAGGTTGTCCTTGCGCACCGCCTCGCCGCCGATCCGCACCACGCCCGCCTCGGGCAGCAGGATGCCGTTCAGATGCAGCAGGAAGGTGGACTTGCCCGCCCCGGAAGGGCCGATGATGCCCAGGCGTTCCCCCGGAGCGACGCGGAGCGACAGGCCGTCCAGGGCGGTGCGCCCGTCCGGGTAGCGGAACACCAGCCCTTCGGCCTCGACGCCGCAGGGCGGGGAATCGGACCGCGCGCTCACACCCGCTTGGGGCGGCCGCCCTCGCGGTTCTTTCCGTCCCCTTCGTAGGCCGGCCGCGGCGGCGCCTTGGTGATCTCCTTCTCCGTGCCCGGGTCGAAGAACTTCACTTTCCCCTCGCGGTAGGAGTCCACCCCCAGCTTGATGGCGGTCATGATCTGGTAGCCGAACGTGCCGTTCAGCCTCGGCTCCTTGCGCGACCGCATGCACTCGAAGAAATTATCCGTGTGCGCGCGACCGAGGTCGGTCTTGGGCGTCTCGTACACCTTGGCGCCCGGCGGCGGGCCGCCCGCTTTGGCCGGCGTGAACACCGGTTCCGGAACAACCAGCACCCTTCCCGGTTCAAACACAATGGTCCCTTTGTGTCCGTAGATCACCTCGGGAAAATAGCGGCCCGGGGCGGCGTTGGCCATCGACGAAGAGAGGTTCACGTAGAAATCCGGGTACTCGATGACAGTGGCGTAGGTGTCGGGCACCTCGCGGTCCTTCTGCACATAGATGCCGCCCGAACCGGTGACGCGCGCCGGAAAGCGCGGGCCGAGCGCGTACAGCAGCGGACCCAGTTTATGGTAGAAGAGGTCGGTGGCGATGCCTCCCGAGTAATCCCAGTACTTGCGCCAGCGGAAGTAGCGCTCGGCGCTGAACGGGCGTTTCGGAGCCGGCCCCAGCCAGCGTTTCCAGTCGATGGTCTCGGGCGTGCCTTCCTCGTCGATGTAGTAATTCCACTCGCCGGTCTTCGAGTTCCGGCTGTAGGTGCCCTGCGCCCACAACAGTTCGCCGATCTCGCCGCTCTGGATGAGCTCGGCCGCCCGGTGGTGGCGCGGGTCGGACAGATGCTGGCTGCCGATTTGCAGCACGCGCTGGTGCTTCCTGGCCGCCGCGGCGGTCTGGCGCGCCTCCGGAATGGTGAGCGTCATCGGCTTCTGAAGGTAGACATCCTTGCCTGCCGCCATGGCATCGATGGCCATCTGGGCGTGCCAGTGGTCGGGGGTGGCGATCACCACGCAGTCGATGTCGTTGCGCGCCAGCAGTTCGCGGTAGTCGTGGATCACGTCTTTCGAATCCAGCCTGGCGAGGGACTGGGCGCGGTCCTTGTAGCGCTGGTAGACGTCGCAGACCGCGGCCACGCGGATGTCTCCGGTCTGCTCGCTCTGGGCGAGGAACGCGCGCAGGTGGCCGGTGCCCATGCCGCCCACGCCGATCATGCCGATGGCGATGCGGTCCGACGCGCCTAGCACCCGGGACGCCGAACGCGCCGGGACGCCCGGAGTCACCCCCTTCGATGCCCGCGCGGCGCCGAGCGCGGCGGCCGCGGCCGCGCCTCCCGCCAGAAACCGCCGCCGGCTGTGCGGGGAACGATGCTCTGCCATGCTTGACACTCCTTGGGAAACGGGAAAAGAATCCTCTTAGAGTGTATTCGATCTGGTGGTTGTGTTGTCTCGCCTTGGCGCTTGCGCCCGGCGGCGCCGCCGCGGCGGAGAAAGAACGCAAGTTCGAACTGCGCGTGCAGGTACTGCCGGCGGGCCTGGCGTCGGTTTCCGTGCATGGCTCGACGGCGCCTTTCTCTTTCTCGGGGCGCACCGATTTCTCGGGCCGCATCCGCGTGCGCGGCCTGCTGGCCGGGCCCTACACCGTCTCGGCGGTGGCGCGCGACGGCGCCGAAGCCCGGCGCACCGTGCAGGTCAGCCCCAGTCTCGCCGACTCCCGCGGCCGGATCGAAGTGACCCTCGAAACGTCGCATCCCGAGACGGGTCTGAGCGAAGCGCTCCGGCGGCGCGCCCTGGTGCCGGCGCGCGAACTCAGCATCCCGGACCGCGCCCGGCGCGAGTACGAAGAAGCGCAGCGGCGCCTGGGGGCGCGCGATGTTCCCGGCGCCGTCAAGCGGCTGAAGCGGGCGGTGGAAATCGCGCCGCGCTTCGTCGCCGCCTGGAACAATCTGGGCACGATCGCCTATCAGTCGCGCCAGTTCGAGCAGGCGGCCGGGTACTTCAGCGAGGCCTTGAAGCATGATCCCGAGGCCTACGAACCGCTGGTGAACCTGGGCGGGACGATGCTCTCGCTCGGCCGCCACCAGGACGCGCTGGCGCTGAACCGCAAGGCGGTGGAGATGCGCCCCGGCGACGCGCTCGCCAACGTTCAGTTGGGCATGAATTACCTGCGGCTGGGCGATCTCGGTCCCGCCGAAAGGTTCCTGCGGGAGGCCAAGCAACTCGATCCCGCGCACTTCTCCAATCCCCAACTCCTGCTGGCCGAAGTCCACGCCCGGCGCGGCGACGGCGCCGCGGCCGCCGCGGAGCTCGAGGAGTTCCTGCGCCTCCATCCGGACTGGCCGGAGAAGGAACGCCTCCGCCGGGCGGTGCAGGAATTGCGCGCCGCGCCGCCGTAGCGCCGCGCGCGCGGACTCACTCGGCGGGCCGCAGCCGCACGGCGAGAAACGGTTTTCCCGGCAGCGCGATTTCGGTCGCTCCCCGGAACGTCTCCGGGAGCGTGTTGACGGTCATCTCCCAGGCGTCGATCACGTCCACGCGGTAGGGCTTCTTCTCGGGCAGGCCGGGGACTCGAACCCGCGCTGGCTGGCGGGCGCCGTAGTAAATCCAGTGGCGCTGTCCCTGAATCCCGGTGGCATGGCTCCGCCAAGCCCAGGTCCCCGGCGCCGGATTGATGCCCTCGCCCGCTTCCTCGACCAGCTTGCGCAGGAACGCGATCCGTTTGTAGCTCTCCCCGTGCAGGACGCCGCCCTTGGCCCACCACAGCACGTCGCCCGGGTGCAGGTAGGTCTCGCCATGCCCCACGTAGCCCCCTTCGATGACCCCGAACCAGACCCGGTCCACCAGTTCCTGCGCGGTCAGGTTGCCCCAGTCGTTGGGGATGTTGCCCTCGTACTGGCACTCGTCGTTCACCACCGGCTTTCCCCACTTCTCGCGCCACGCTGCGGTCTGGCGCGTGTCCGGGTGCTGAATGGAGACGTGCGTTACCCACGGCCGCGAGTGGTCGTAGAGTTCGCGGCCGTTGTGGATGGAGCGCAGCCGGCCGTAGGGATCGTGGCGTTCCAGGAACTGGAAATAGCGGTCCCAGATCTGAGCGGGCTTGCGCATGAGGTCGAACTCGTTGGCGGCCGACCACCAGACGTTGCGGTAGGCCGCCAGCCGCGCCACGATGTAGCCGAGATAGCGGAAGTCCGAGGCCTCGTCCATGCTGGCGTAGCCCCAGCGGTCGTAAGGATGAAACAGGATGATGTCGGCTTCGATGCCCAGCTCCATCAGTTGCGCCAGCCGCTTCTCGAAGTGCCGGAAGAACTCCGGGTTGAAGCGCTCGAAGTCCGGTTTGCCCTGCGCGTCCCGGACGTAGGGATGATAGAGCGGCTCGTTCCGGTTGAAGGTGTAGTGTTTCGGGAACACCGTCATGCGCATTTTGTTGAAGCCCGCTGTGCGCAGCGTGCGCAGCGTCTGTTCCTCGACTTCGTCTCCCTGGTGAACCCAGGCGTAACAGGTGGTGCCGAACGGGAAGTAGGGCTTGCCGTCGGCGAAGGCGAAGTGGAACTTGTCCCGGACCCGCACCGGGCCGTGATTGCCTGGCGCCGGGGCGGATACCGTGAATTCGCCCGTCTTGCCATCCAATTCGGCGCGATTGCTCTGGCTGCGCCAGCTCCAACGCCCGGCTTCGTCCGGCATGAAGCGGATGCGGTAATCCCGGCCGCCGTCGTAGAAGCCCTGCACTTCGACCGTTCTTGCTCCGCGGCTGAAACGCGCCGAGAGCTGCGTCTCGACGAAAGGATTGCCGGCCTCCGGGCCGGAGAGCACGATTTCGTGGACGCCCCATTGCTCAACCGGCGCGGAAACAGCAAGCGAGGCGGCAAGCATGCCCAAAATGAAGGGTCGCATATCCTCTCGATTGTATATCTCCCGTTGATTCGCGGGCCCGGCCGTTACCCGGTCCCGTTCACATCTGTAAGAGCCGGCGGTAATATCTTCCCTCCATCCCTGGCAAAGATTCCCGGTTCCTCGTAACTTCGGTCGCGCCGGCGTTCGAAACACGGCCCCCGGAAGGTTGGCAACCGCGGTGCTCCGTTGTAACTCCGGCGGCGCAGCTTAGCGAATCCGTCACAAGGAGGACCAACGGATGTGGAACAAACGCGGAGAAGAACCGGAACCCGCTCGGGGGCCGGAGGAGCTTGCCCCCTTGCCGCGCGAACCGCGCCCCGCGCCGCCCGCGGCGCTGGGAGTGGCCATGATCGGAAAACAGATGCGAATCCGCGGCGAAATTCACTCCGGGGAAGACCTGCTGGTGGACGGTCACGTGGAGGGCAGCCTCGATCTCCCCGGTCACCGCTTGACGGTCGGCCCGGGCGGCGAAGTCCAGGCCGACATCCGCGCGCGCGAGGTTGTCATCCAGGGCAATGTGAAAGGCAACGTCGAAGCGCGCGAGAAGGTCACCATCCGTAAGGACGCGCGGCTGAATGGAGATCTGCGCATGGCGGGCATTCAAATCGAGGACGGGGCGTATTTCAAGGGTTCGATCGACATCATTCGTCCGGATTCGGGCGCTTCCGCGACCGGGGAAGCCCCGTCCGGCGCTCCGTCCGCCCGGCCGGCGCCGCGCACCGGAGCCCCGGCCGCGCCGCCGCCGCCGGGCGCGCGGAAATAGGGGAGAGGAGATGAGGACGGCGGGAGCGCGTGACCGTTTGCCTGGGCGAGGAGGACAGCGAAACTCTGGGGAGACTCCGGATGAACGGCGGAGTCTCCCCTCCCGCGCTCCCGTTGCTCCCGTGCGGTATCGCTGTGGGCCGTATCAGCGACGCGCGGGATTTGGGGTCACCGGCAAGATGAGCACCCAAGGCCATGGTAAATCCGAACCCTGTCGGACGCCAGCGAAAAAGATACCTATAAGGTCTTATCCGATCTGAGTTATAGGGCGCGGGCTGGATGACTTAGGGTCTGCCCGCGCTTTCCGGCTGGTAAGTGAAGCGCGGTTCGATGTCCACCGGAATCCCTTGCAGGTTCTCCAGCGCCCGCTGCATTTCGGGCCGGATGACGGCATACCTGTCCGTCAGCGCCCTGGCCTTCTCGTAGCTTCCTTCCGCCTGGATGGTCAGCAACTCGCTCACCAGCTTGCGCACGCCTTCTTTGAACTTCACCGGGTGAACCGCGAACGTGGCCAGCTCCTCGTTGCCCGGAATGGCGCCCTCGTCGGCCAGGTAGTTGAACTGTATGGCCACGCCTTTGCCGTGCGCCTTGCCGATGCCGAAACGCGCCGCGCGGAACATGCTGGCCAGAAACGTGGTGTACATAGCCGGCTCCAGCTTGCGGTCGAGCACGCCTTTATCGATGAGGTATTGCAGCGCCAGGAGCCCGGTGGCGTCGGCCTTGGCTTCCTCAATGGCGGAGTAGAGATCTTTCAGTTCCTGCCGTACGGTTGTCGCGCGCCCCTGGACGCGGATCGTGTGCGGCCCCAGGCCGTGCGCCAGTTCGTGCGCCAGGATGTGCGTGAAGAAGGCTTCGAAGCTCACCCAAGGCATCCCCTCCGGCCCCAGCACCTTACGGGCCACCGGCAGCAGGACCTGGTTGAACTTGGCTTCCTGCACGTTCTTGAGCATGACCCGCTTGGCGCCCTTCTCCCGCAGCACGCGCTCGTCGTTGGGCAGGTTGAAGGCGGCCGTCTGGACGCCGCGCCGTCCTTCGCCGGAGCTGTAGAGCAGGTTGACGACGCGGATCGGCGCCGCAGGGGCGAGGCTCGGGTTGCGGTAACGGGGCTCGATGGGCAGGTGATCCTCGATCTCCTGAAGATAGCCGCCGAACTTCTTGAGCCGGGCCGTTTCTTCGCCGTCGCGCAACGCCACGTAGGCCTCAAAGGACGCCTTGTAGCCGAAGAGTTCGTCCTCGTAGGTTTCGTACGGTCCAATGGTTGGTTCGATGGGCGAGTCCAGTTCCATCCAGGCCAGGTCGCTGGGGTAGTAATCGTTCGACAGGAACGCTCCGGCGCGCTTTTCGAGATACTCGCGCAAGGACGGGTTGGTGGTAAGTTGCGCGGCTTCGCGCAGCAGGCCGGCCGCCGGGTCGAGGAACTCGCGGTACTCCTCGCTATAGGGGATCGGCTTGAGCGTCCCGTCGGCGCCGCGGCGGATGACGTGAAAGAAGCCGGTCGCCTGCCGCGCCTGGTCCCTGGGCAAGCCCTTCACCCAGCTCTCGAACTCGTCCCTGGTCATGTCTTCGGGATAGAAACCGCCCCCTGGCGGCTTGGCCGGTACGCCGTCGAGAAACGGCCGGTTGCCGTCAAGCTGCGACCAGGGTCCGTAGTTGATGCGGAAGTAGCGCAGCCGGGCCTTGCCGAGCGGGGAGGCGTCGCGCCGGAGTTTCTCCTCCAGATCCGGATTGCCGCGCCAGACCTGCCGCAGGTAGAGCGGATCCATCCATGCGGCGGCTTCGGCGATTTTGGCGAGCGCCTTGCGGTCCCCTTCGGAAAGCCCGGCGAGGTCCGCCCCGATTTCCGCCGGCGCGAAGCGGGCGGTCATTTCTTCCAGTTGGCGAAGTGCGGTTTCCTGCATCGGCTCCTGCTTCCGGCAGCCCGGCGTCACGCCGAGCGCGGCCAGCGCGGCCAGACAGGCGAGAGTGCGCATTGCGGCTGCCTCCTCCCTTTGCGGCTGGCGGCTATTCGACGCCCCCCAGCGACTTCAACAACTCCGCCGCCGCGGCGTGCCCGTTGCGCAGCGCGGCGGCCAGTGGCGTCAAGCGCGCCGAGTTCCGGGCATTGACGTCGGCCCCTTTTGCGGCCAGCATTTTCACGATCGCCGTCCGCCCCCAGGAAGCGGCCAGATGAAGCGGCGTGGCGCCCGCTTCGTCCTCTTTCGCCTCGATCTCCGCGCCTCGTTCGACCAGCAGTTCCGCCACCGCGAGTTGCCCGCCGAGCGCGGCGTCGTGCAGCGGCGTGGCGCCCGCGGCGTTGCGCGCGTTCACGCGCGCGCCGCGGCCGATGAGCAGGCCGGCGATCTCCAGGTGCCCCTTGAGCGCGGCGTCGTGCAGCAGGGTCGCGCCCGCTTCGCCGCGCGCGTTCGGGTCCGCGCCCCGGTCGAGCAGCAGGGCCACGATGTCCGCCTGGCCCCGCATCACCGCCTCCCGCAGCCGCTTCAGGGTCGACTCGTCCGCCGCCGGCAGCTTCCCCCCGTGCGCCAGCAGCGCCTCGGCGGCTTTCTGGTGGCGGTAGCGCAGCGCCTCGTCGAGGGGCGTCGCGCCCTGGCTGTCGCGCGCGCCGGCGTCGGCGCCCGCGGCCAGAAGCAGTTCCACCACGTCGGCGTGCCCTTTGAGAGCGGCTTCGTGCAGCGGCGTGGCGCCCGACTCGCGGTTGCGCACGTTGGCCTCCGCGCCCCGGTCGAGCAGCAGTTTGACGGTTTCGGCCTGCCCCTTCCAGGCCGCCTCGTTGAGCGGCGTCGAGCCAGCCGCGTCGCGGGCGTTGACGTCCGCGCCGCGCTCGAGCAGCAGCCGCAGAATGCCGTTGTAGCCACGGTTGGCCGCCAGGTGCTGCGCCGCCGCGCCCGAGCGCGTGCGGGCCTCGATCCGGGCGCCGCGTTCGAGCAGCAACTCGACGATCTCGAGGTGATTGGTGATGACCGCGTAGTGCAGCGGCGTGGAGCCGGCCTCCGAGTGCGGCGCGTTGATGTCGGCCCCGTGCTCGATCAGCAGTTGGGCGATCTCCCGCTCGCCTGCCCAAGCCGCGTCGTGCAGCGGCGTCCCTCCGAGCGAATCCCGGGCGTTGACGTCCGCGCCCGCTTCGAGCAGCGCGCGTACCCGCACCACATCGCCCGCGCGAACCGCCTTGTGGAGGTCATCCGCCGCGCCCGGGCCGGAAAGAATCAGGCTTACGGCGAGCAGCACCGCCACCATGAAATCAGCCTACCAGATCGCCTTCCACCGCGAACACGCTCCCGGCGGAATGCCACGCGGCGGCGGCGCGGGATGCCTGCCCAGCGCCCGGCTGCCGCTACAATGAAGGCATGTCCGATACCTTAACCATTGCCGGGCGGGAGTTCCGGTCGCGCCTGTTTGTCGGCACGGGGAAATACCGGAGCTTCGAGGAAATGGCCCGCTGCCACGCCGCTTCCGGCGCCGAAGTCGTGACGGTCGCCGTGCGGCGGGTGAATCTCACCGACCGCTCGAAGGAGTCGCTGCTGGACTATATCGATCCCAAGAAGCTGTTCATCCTGCCCAACACGGCCGCCTGCTACAGCGCCGAGGAAGCCATCCGCACCGCGCGCCTGGCGCGCGAAGCCGGGCTCTCGAACTGGATCAAGCTGGAGGTGATCGGGGACGAAAAGACGCTGTTCCCGGACAACGAGGGATTGCTCGAAGCCACGCGGGTCCTGGTCAAGGAAGGCTTCGTCGTGCT
>CAKZVG010000420.1 GCA_937921835.1 uncultured Bryobacteraceae bacterium
TCGGAGGACAACAGTTTCTCCTCACCGAGCATGGCACGCCTCACTCTCGAGTGGCTGTGGCGCACAGGGAAGGTCGCGGTCTGCCGACGCGAGTCGCGACAGAAGGTCTACGACCTTACCGAGCGGGTGATTCCGCAGATAGGCGCGCCGCTTTCCAAACGGAAGCTGGTACACCGAGCTGAACGTCCAGCGGTGCCGGATGTCGTTCTCCGAGGGCCCCCAATCAGCCCGCCGGTTGTAGAAATCCGAGTAGGTAGAGCCTTCGTCGCCCAGCGTCGCTCCGCCCCCGCTGCAATTGTCCAGGAACTTCGACCAGGTGTAGGTGGTCAGCAGGTTGAAGCCGCGCGAAAACCGCTTCTGCGCCTTGACGATGCCGGCGTGGTAGCTGGATACCCCCAGGCTGGGCGCCAGCAGCGACACGTTGGTGAATTGTGGATACGGGCGGTACTGCCGGCCGGTGAACCCAGGTCCGAGAATCCATGGCGGAATTTGGTTGATCGACAGGTTGTCGCTGGCCAGCTTGCGCGACAGGTTGCCCAGATACCCGATCTCGGCCAGAATGCGCCCGGGCATTTCCTGCTGGATCTGTAAGTTGAACTGCTGCGAATAGCCGGTGTGCCGGTTGGTCTCAAAAAACGTCACCGCCTGCACCGGAGCGGCGCCCACCCGCACCGCGCCGAAGGAGTCATCGCGGACCTGCTCCTGAAGCGGTGGAATCGGCAGCCCGCCCCCCATCGTATACGGGATGCCCAGGTTGTTATCGAGCAGAACCAGCGCCGAGGAGCGCTCAAACCCTAACGTCGCCACGTTGGCCACGGCGCGGTCGAACGGGTGCGCGTAGAAAATTCCGTAGCCGCCGCGGAGCACCGTGCGCTGCCGTCCGAAAGGCCGCCAGGCGAAGCCGAAGCGCGGGCCGAAATTGTTCCAATCGGGATCGTACATCTGGGTGCGGTAGCCGTCCACGCCCGCGAACTTCACCACGCCGGGGGTGCCCGAGACCGGGTTGATGGCCTCCATGTCGAAGCCGTTCAGGCGGTTGTTGAGGTCCTTGATGGGCGTGTCGACTTCCCAGCGCACGCCAACATTCAGCGTCAATCCATCCCGTACCGTCCAGTCGTTCTGGAAAAAGCCGCCCAGGTACCAAGTCCGGCGGTCGAGCAGCGGCGTCTCGCGCTGCTGAAAGTTGGTCGGCACGCCGAGCAGCAGCGTCGCCAGTCCGCTCCCGGTGTTCACGTTACCGGGCAAGCCCGTGAAACCGCGGCTGAAGGTCATGTCCCCGGAGATCGTCGGCCGGAAGATTTCGTAGTTCATCGACGGCCGGATCTCGACGCCGAACTTGATCGAATGGCGGCTGCGCACCCAGGAAGTGTGGCTCAGGATGTGGTACTGCTGGATGGGAAACTGCCGCCGTTCCTGCGTGGAAGCGCCCAGCGCCGTGAACCCCGCCGCGGCAAAGCGCGGGAAGGCGTCCTCGGGCACGCCCTTCAGTCCCAGCTTGCTGGGCCAGTTCTGGCCCATGCCGCGCGAGTACTGGTGGTTGATGCGGCGGCCGTAGGTGAACCGGAATTCGTGAAGGATGGCCGGACTGAAAATGTGAGTCCAGGTCCCATACCAGTACTGCTGATGCCGGCGCGAGTCGGTGGCCGTATCGGCGGCGCGGTTCGGAAACACGCTGACCCCGTCCGTGTTGTCGCTGTTGTACAGGTAGCGCGCCGTGATTTTGTTATAGCTGTTGAGATTGTGGTCGACCTTGACGATATAGTTGTCGCGCGTCAGCGCGGTGACGTCGTTGGCGCGGAAATTGTTGGCCCCGGCGATGTCGTCGGCCGCCCGGTTGGAGACCGGATACAGCGGCAGCACCTTAAGCGCTACGGGATCCATGCGCGCGGCGGGAATCCGGTTCAGCGGGAACGGGTCGCGAGTCACTCCGCCGGTTTCGGTGGTGCGGCTGGTGGCCGGGTCGTACATCTGCACTAGGATCCGGCGCGCGTTGTAAGTCTGCGAGAAGTCGCCCTGCTTCTGCAACTGGGTGGGCACGGTCAGAGTCCGGATGGAGCCGTTGCGGCGCCGCGAACCTTCGTAGGAAAAGAAGTAGAACGTGCGGTCCTTGCGGATAGGGCCGCCCACCGTCCCCCCGAACACGTTGTAGCGCAGGGCGGGCTTGGTCTTCTTCCCGTCCACGATGGGCGAGAAGAAGTTCGGCGCGTCCAGCGCCTGGTTGCGCAAGTATTCGAACAGGCTGCCGCGGATCTGATTGGTGCCCGACTTGGTGTTGGCAATCACCACGCCGCCCGCCGACCCGCCGTATTCGGCCGAGAAGGCGTTGGCCATCACCTTCACCTCCTGAAGGCTTTCCACCGGCGGATCGGTGTCGATCTGCCCAATGCCGAGGCGCATGTTCTGCCCCGTGCCGCCGTCAATGAAAAACCCCTGGCTCTGCGTGCGCCCACCCGCCAGGCTGAAGTTCGGCTTGCTGCCGTCATCGTAATCGACGAAGACCGCGGCGCCCGTGATTTCAATCAGGTTCATCGCGCGCCGGTCGCCCAGCGGCATGTCCTCGATGGTTTGCGACTCGACCAACTGGCTGGCCTCCGAGCTTCGCGTCTCCAGCATCGACGTCCGCGCCGTAACCGTGACGGTCTCGGCCACGGCGCCGATCTCGAGCGTGATGTTCAACTCGAGCGACTGGCCGGTGGTGATGTTGATTCCCTCCCGCACGTGCCGCCGGAACCCTTCGAGGTTGGCCGACAGGACATAATCGCCAATCGGGACCGGCCGCAACGAGTAGAACCCGGCCTCGTTGGTTCTGGTGGCCATCTTGACCCCCGTCGCGGCCGCCGTGGCGACGACCTCGACCCCGGGAATCACCGCGCCCTGCGGGTCGCTGACCACTCCGCTGATGGAGCCTTGCGGCGATTGCGCCCAAACCAGACCGGCACAGAGAAGGAGCAGTAAGGAAAACCGGTGGACCATTCGGACCTCAACCTCCTGAAGGATTCCCTATTATATCCGGCTGGATGAGTCAAGGGAAGCGCACCCGGCCGCTGGGGTGCTGCCCGCCCTGGGCGGGCTGGGCACGCCGCCGGGGTCGTACCTCACCGTGGCCCGGTAGGCCGGGCGGCCTGGCGGAGGCACTCGAGGGTAACGGCAGCGGTGCGCTCCCAGGAGAACTCTCTTGCCCGCTCGGGACCGGCGGCGCGGAGACGCCGCCGCAGCGGCTCGTCCGAGCACAGCCGTTCAAGCGCCTCGTACATGGCGCCGCTGTCGGCCGGGTCGAAACGCAGGGCGGCATCCCCGGCCAGAGAACGCAGCGGCTCGATGTCCGAACAGGCGGTGGGAAGTCCGGCGGCGAGCGCTTCAAGCAGCGGGATGCCGAAGCCTTCAAACAGCGACGGGAAGACGAACGCCAGGGCGCTGCGGTAGAGCGCCAGCAACTGCTCGCGCGGAATCCAGCCGGTGACCGTCACCGCCGCCTCCAGACCCAGAATCCGGATGGTATCCTCGACCTCGCCGGTGTGGAATCCCTTGCAGCCGGCCAGCACCAGGCGCAATTCGGGCCGCCGCTCGCGAAGACGCGCGAACACGCGAACCAGCCGCGGCAGATTCTTATGCGGATGCAGTGTCGACACGCAGAGCAGGTATGGCGCGGCGGATTCCGGCGCCGCCCGCTCCGCGAGCTCGAAGAACTCCGGGTCCGCCCCCAGGGGCGCCACCGCCACTTTGGGCGAATGGTAGAAGCGCTCCAGGTCTCTCCGGGTGCTCTCCGAGATCGCGATCAGCACCCGCGAGCGCCAGGCCGAGACGCGCAGCAGAAACCGCCAGAACGGCAGGTCGAACCAGCGGAAGAACTCGGGATGGCGCAGGTGCTGCAAATCATGGAAGACCGTCACCATCGGACACGGCGCGGCCATGGGAGCGGTAAAGCCGGGATTGAACAGCACGTCGAGTCTCCGCCGCAAGGCCGAGACCGGCAGCGCCGCCTGCTCCCACAGGATACGGAAAGGACGGATGCGCGCCGGGACGGGATGTGGAATCCGTTCGAAGTTCGCCGCGGCCGGAACCAGATCCGGACCGGTTTCGCGGTTGGTGAAAACCAGGTAATGGTTCTCGTGATCGGCGGCGGCCAGCGCCCGCAGCAGGCTGCGCAGGTAGATCTCGGTTCCTCCGACTTCGCCCGGGATCAAGTAAAGAGCGTTTACCCCGATGCGCAGCGCGGCCACGGCTACCGGCCCTTGCCCCCGCGGCGCTCGCCGATTGAACGCAGCCCCTGCGCGGCCACCTGGTTGCGGGGGTTGACGGAGAGCGCCTTGCGGTAGTCGGCCTCGGCGCGGGCCAGTTCGCCCATGGCCACATACACGTTCCCGCGGTAGGCCAGGGCGGCGTCGCTCGAAGGATCGATCTCGAGCGCTTCCGCCAGCGCCTGGAGCGCTTCGGCGTGGTTTCCGCGCTTGCCCTCCACCATCCCGATCAGGGCGTAAGCGTGCGCGTTGCGTTCGAGCGCGATGGCCTCGCGCAGGCGGGCCAGCGCCTCCTCGGGCCGGCCGTCGCAATCGTAAGCCAGCGCCCAGTCCACCAGCAGCCGGTAGTCGGGCGGTTGCAACTTCGCCACCGCCGAATACTCCCGCACCGCCTCCGCGCAACGGCCCGCCGTGTAGTGCGCGAAAGCGAGCTGGAAGCGCGGGCGCGCCTTGCCGGGCGACTTGGACGCCGCGTCCGTCCACAGTGCGGTGGCGTTGGCCCAGACGTGGCTGCGCTGCCAGGTGAGCAGGCCGAGCACCAGCAGCAGCCCGCTCCCGCCGGCCGCTAACGCCGTGCGGGAAAGGCGCGCCCGGCGCAGGAATTCCAGGCCGATCAGCAGAAAACCGAGAAACGGCAGATACACGCGCCGCTCCGCCGCGACGTCCTGAATCGGGACGAAAGAGGAAGTCGGCGCCAGCAGCAGCAGCGCGGTGACGACACCGAAGCTGGCCAGCGGATAGCGCCGGCGCACCATCCACGCCGCCACCACGGCCGCCACCAGCGCGGCCAGGCCAAGAAACGCCCCGTGCTCGAAAAGCGAGCGGGACACCGGGATATCCGGGTCCACGTTCTGGCCGTAAGGCAGCACCACCATCCGCGCGTACATCCAGATGACGCGGCACTGCGTGAAGAAATACTGATACCAGGTGAAAGCCTGCACGTTGAAGCCCGCCGAATCGGCCACGCGCAGCACCTGCCAGACCGAGACCGCCCCCGCCGCCGCCAAGACGGAAATCGGCAGGTACAGACGCCAGGTCCGGCGCAGCGCCGCCAGCGGCGTTCCGGCCCCGGCGAAAAGGTCGGTGAGGACCAGCAGAACCGGCAGCACGGCGGTGTGTTCCTTGGTCATAACCGCCGCGCCGAACAGCGCCAGCACGATCGCCGCTTCCCGGAAGGAGATGGCCTCCTCGCGGCGGTACAGGAAAACCGCCAGCGCGCCGTAGAAGAACATCACGCTCAGCACCTCGGAACGGCTGGCGATGTAGGCTACCGATTCAGTCTGAATGGGATGCAGCAGAAACACCCCGCCCGCGATGGCCGCCAGCAGGTCGCGCTTGGGACCGTCCTCGCCCACCCTGCCCAGCAGACGCCGCGCGAGCAGGTAGACCAGCAGCGCGTTGACAAAATGCAGCACAACGTTGAAGACATGCAGCCAGAACGGCTCATTGCCGAAGAAGCGGTGGTTGATCCAGAAGCTCATCATCAGCAGCGGCCGGGTGCCGGTCCAGGCCCGCAGGCTTGCGTCGCCGATATTCGGATCGGCAAAGGGCAGGTAGGCGTCATCAAAAAGGAACTCGCCCCAAAGCGCCGGGCCGTAGGCCTGGAAGACGGCCAGCAGGAGCACGGCGCCCGTCACCACGTGGATCCAGAGGTGGCTGGCAGGGCGTCCCGCGGGGGCGGCGCTGGCGCGGTCGCGGCGGGAGTCAGGTTTCTTGTTGCGCGGCTTCCTCATGCAGGGAACGCAGATGGAATTCGAGAATGGCCACTCTTTGCGCCAGCGCGATGTTTGCGTCTTTCAGTTGGGAAATGATCACCGAGAAGCGGAAAAAGACCATCAGGAAAACGCTGGAGACGACCATCAAAAGCGCCAGCGGCGGGTACGTCACGCCCATCCACGCCGCCAGCCACTCCAGCAGCCCGTGCGAGCGGGACAGAAGAAGAAGAACGACGGCGGCGGTAAGCCAGCTCACCGAGTACTCGACGCGGATGTGGGCGCGCCGCACCGAAACCAGCACCAGCAGCAGCAGCGCGCCCCCCAAGATCGTGGACAAATTCAGCAAACGGTCCATGGTTGTGCCTTCGCCGGCTCCGTGCGGCGCCGCAACAGGCGCCTGCGCCGGCCTTCATACTTCAGGACGTTCACGAACACCCCCAGCAGGACGTGAATGATGTAGTAGAGCGACTTGAGCGCCGTGATCGAACTGCGCCCCGCCGTGCGCGGGCGCATGCGGCAGGGCACTTCCTCGAAACGGAACGCCCGGCGCTGGAGCACCACCAGCGCCTCGATCTCCGGGTACTCGAGCGGAAAGCTGCGGCTGAAAACCTCCAGCGCGGCGCGGTTCACGCCCACGAAACCGGAGGTCGGATCGTGAACCGCACGGCCCAGAATCGGCCGCAGGATCGCCCGGAAGAAGCGCGTGCCGAGCGAGCGCGCGAAGCTGGTGTGGGGATGGCTGCCGTCGACGAAGCGGCTGCCGATGACCATTTCACAACCCGAGTTGCGCAACACCTCGAAAATGCGTGGCACGTCGCGCGGGTCGTGCTGCCCGTCGCCGTCCACGCGGATGACGTACTCATAGCCGAGCTCGAACGCCAGCTTGTAACCGGCCTGCACGCAGCCTCCGAGTCCGAGATGGTGTGGCAGCGCCAGCACTCGCGCGCCGGCCTGCCGCGCCAGGTTGACCGTGCCGTCCGCCGAACAGTCGTCCACCACCACCAGCGGCACCCCCGGCACCGCCTGGCGCAATTCGCGCACCACGCCGCCGATCGCGCCCTCCTCGTTGAAGGCCGGAATCAGGATCAGGAGCTGGCCCGGGCCGACGGCTTTCGTCACAACGCGGCCACCTGCCGGGGGCTGATGGAGTGGCGGGCGAGCAGCGCGCGGAATTCCGACGGCGACAGTTTCGCGCCGCGGCGGATCGCGGCCCTTTGCGCGAGCAGCCGCGGCAGCGCCGCCAGCAGCGCCACGTGC
>CAKZVG010000421.1 GCA_937921835.1 uncultured Bryobacteraceae bacterium
GCGCGGCCAGTTGCCTGCCGGTTCCGGGCGCGTCCTTCGACGGTGAACGGCGCGAGGTCACAATCGAGGAAATCATCGCCGCCGAGGGGCGTCTGGCGCCCGATCACACCGTCTCCCAGCGCACCTACCGCTTCGCCTTCATTTTCATCATCGGAAGCGGAACCGAGCCGCCCGCCGCGCAGGTGGAGCAGATCGACAATTACCGGCGCGAATTCGAGACCTTTTTCCGCCGCAGCACCGGCGAGCAGGCCAGCGCCGAAACTACGCTCAAGCGCAGCCTGAAGCTTTCGATCTTTCCCGCCGCCGGAGTTCTGGCCGGGAACTCCTCGCCCGCCACGGTGTCGATCGCCACTCCCGCTCCGGCGCCGCTGACTGTCCTGCTGCGCGCCGGCTCCGGCGCGGCTGCCGTGCCGGCCTCGGTGACCATTCCCCAAAGCGGTCGGCAGGCGTCCTTTCTCATCACGGGTGTGCGCGAAGGAGTTGACCGCATTACCGCCGAAGCCGCCGATTCGCGCTACGAGCGCGCCACGGCGGCGCTTCAGGTCCTCGCCGGAACCTCAGCGCTGAAGTTGGAGATCGTGTCCGGCGACGGGCAACTCGCCGTTCCGGGCCAGGTGCTGCGCGAGCCGGTGGCGGTGCGTGTCGTGGACCGTAACAACCTTCCCTATCCCGGTCTTGCGGTGAACGCGTCCGCCGCGGGGGGCGGCAATGTCACTCCGGCCAGCGCCGTCACCGACGCCGCCGGGCAGGCGCGTTTTCTATGGACTCCGGGGGATGGGGAGAACCGCCTTACCCTCTCCCTGGCCGGTTCCACCGTCTCGGCCACGGCGGCCGCCATGGGGCGGCCCGCCGTCGCTCAGGGCGCGGTGGTCAACGCCGCCTCGTTCGAATCCGGCGTCGCGGCCGGCGGACTGGCGACCGTCTTCGGAACGAACCTGGCGGCCGGCGCCGCCCGCCAGGGACTGCCGCCGCTGCCCACCGAACTCGCCGGAGTGCGGGTGCTGTTGGGCGGGCGGGCGGCGCCGCTGCTCTACGTCAGCGACCGGCAGATCAATTTCCTCGCGCCGGCGGACCTCGCGCCCGGCCCGGCGGAAATCGCCGTGTCCACGCGCGCGGGCGCTTCGGTCCCGGCCGTGGTCACGGTCCGCGAATACCAGCCGGGTATCTTCTTCGACTTCGCGTCCGGGCGCGGAGCAATCCTGCGCCGCGGCGAGTTTCTGGAGATCTACGCCACCGGCCTGGGTCCGGTGCGCGATTCCACGGTGCCGGGGCTTCAGGAGACCGTGCTTAAGCCGGCCGTCTTCGTCGATGGCGTTCCTGTCGAGGTTCCATTTAGCGGCCTTGCACCCGGCTTCCCGGGCCTCTACCAGGTGAACGCGCGCGTGCCCGCGCCCGCCTCCGGGGCGCGGCTGTGGATCGAAGCCGGCGGCTTGCGCAGCAACTCCGTCGCGATCCCGTGAGCGGCGCGGAGTTGTCCGGCCGGGCAGCGCGCCGCCCTCCCTGCCGCGGTGAGTCCGCCGTGCGGGGCGGCCGTGGCTCGCCCGCGCCTCTCCGCCCCATATACTGAAGGGAGTGGGGGGAATCGCAGTTCGCGCAGCCGTCTTTGTGCCGGGCGTGCTCCTGTTGGCTGTGGCCGCGGACGCGCAGGTGTGCCGGTTGTCGGTGGCGGGATTGAATCGCGAGCGGCGCGTGGCGGGACCCGTCTCGGCCGAATGCCCGGGAAGGTTCGTGATTCACACCTCGCCTTTTGGCAACTGGGGCGTCACCTCCAACTACGGTCCCAAGCTCAACGGCCACCAGTTTCAGGGCTGGTGCCGGGACACGTTCACCTGCGACAACGACGGCAATTGCCGCGTGAACTGCCGCGACGGCTGGTACGAGTGGAACAGTTGCACCACCGTCGCCCGCTATAGCCCGCCCAACTGCACGCTCTACAACACGCCCGGCTGCATGGAGCAGGTGTCCACGCAGGGGATCAACGTGCTCGGCACCCAGACCGTCGATGTGGCCGTGCGGTGTCCCATCGACCGCAACGGCGACGGGGTTGCCGACGAAGGCGGCTGCAAGGACGTCACGGTGTATTCGCACGGGGACAACTTCATGTCTCTCTACGAGCTCGACCCGGGCGGGCCGGACGAACTCGTGCAAACCCTCCACTTTCCCGCCACACCCGTCCCCCTGTCCTGCGGCGTGCAGGACTGTCCCGCCGCCGGTTCGAACTGGGTTGCGCCCTCGTTCGTGCAAAGCCCGTCCGCGCCGGCCAAAGTATACGCCGAACTGGCCACGGTGGTGAACTTCGGCGTGTTCGTGGATGCCGGCAATGTCTGCCGGGCCGTTGCCGCCCGCCATCTCAACGCGGCCAGCTATGCGCCCGGCGCGCTCGCGCCGGGATCTCTGGTGGCCGCTTTCGGAGAGCGGCTGGCCGCGGCGCGCGCCTCGGCGCCGGGCACGCCACTGCCGCGCACGCTGGCCGGAACCTCGGTTTCGGTTACCGATTCGAGCGGCGCGGTCCACGAGGCGGGCTTGCTGTTCGTCTCGCCCAACCAGGTCAACTACGAAATGCCGCCAGCGGCCGCAGGCGCGGCGCGGATCATCATTCGCAGCGAGCCGGGAGGCGTCCAGGCAGCGGCGGCGGAGATTGGCGCCCCCGCGCCCGGTCTCTTCACCGCCAATTCCGACGGGCGCGGACCACCGGCGGCCAACGCCGTGCGGGTGCGGGCCGGCGGCGCGCAGGAGTTCCTGCCGGTGTTTTTGTGCGCGGCCGGGCCGGGCAGTTGCACGCCGGCGCCGATCCCGCTGGGACCGGAACCGGAACAGATCTACCTGATCCTCTACGGCACGGGCATCCGCGGCGCAGCCACGGTCAGCGTGCGCGCCGCCGATGTCCTCTGCCCGGTGACGTACGCCGGTCCGCAGGGGCAGTACGGCGGCCTCGACCAGGTGAACGTGCTGCTGCCGCGCGAACTCGCCGGGCGCGGGACCGTGACGCTCTCGCTCACCGCCGGCGGCAAGTCCGCCAATCCGGTCACGGTGCGGATTCAGTAAGGCGCGGTCCGCTTCGCGGCTCGATCGCCGTGCGGCGGGTGGACGGGCCCGGCGAGGCGGCGGGAGCTTACCGGGCCAGGGCGCGGAGGTCCGCAATCAGCTTGCGGACGCTCTCCGGATCCGCGCTGTCGTAGTAGCCGCGGATCCGGGCTTGCTGGTCGACCAGCACGAAACGGGTGCTGTGATCGTAGTTCTCGCCGTCCACGCGGCCGAGGTGAAAGGCGCGGTCGCACAGCGCGTCGAGCGTCTCGACAGGCCCGGTGAGAAAGCGCCAGCGCGCCGGGTCCGCCTGAAACCGCTTCCCGTAGG
Source organism: uncultured Bryobacteraceae bacterium (assembly GCA_937921835.1). GTDB lineage: Bacteria > Acidobacteriota > Terriglobia > Bryobacterales > Bryobacteraceae > CAKZVG01. The sequence continues at coordinate 3,355 of CAKZVG010000421.1, forward strand.
CCGCCATCACCTCGGGCGTGTCGCCCTCCGGATCGACGGTGAAGGAAACCAGCCGCACGTTGGGCAGGTCCGCGGTCTCGTTCTGGATCTTGCGAAACTGAGCATTCATGCGCGGACAGGGGCCCATGCAGGAGGTGAAGAAGAACTCGGCCACCCAGACCTTGCCGTCCAGGCTGCTGCGGGTGAACTCGCCGCCGGTCTGATCCGTCAAGGTGAACTCGGGCACCTGGCCCAGCACCGGAAGAGGCTCGCGGCGGGCGCATCCGGCCAGCGCCGCCAGGGTCAGCAGAGCCAGTGCGTGGCGCATGCTTCAAGCTCCACGGGGGTGCGATCCGGCCCGTGCCGACAGGGCGGAGCCAGCCAGCAGAATCGCGGCGCTGGCGGCTGTAACCGCCACGCCCGGGCCCAGTGCGGGAACGTCGGCCGCGGCGCCAGCGTCGAGCAAGCGCCGCAGCGCGCCGAGCGAGTAGGTCAGCGGGTTCACGCGCATCAGCCACTGCATCCAGCCGTGCGCGCCCGCCAGCGGAAACAGCGCGCCCGACACCAGCCAAAGAGGGAACAGCGCCAGGTTCATGACGGCGTGGAAGCCTTGCGCCGATTCCATGCGCCAGGCGATCCAGAAGCCAAGCGAGGTGAAGCTGAAGGCGATCAGGAACACCATCGCAACCGCCGCCAGCAGTTCTCCCGCCGAGGGGCGCAGCCCGGTGAGGGGAAGGAAAACCAGGAACATCAGCCCCTGGA
>CAKZVG010000422.1 GCA_937921835.1 uncultured Bryobacteraceae bacterium
CGTGCTCGACCGCGCCGACGCCAACCACCTGGCGCCGTATCTGGAGCTTCCCCTTTCCTTTTTTGGCCATACCCACCTGCAAGGCGGCTTCTGGTGCCACCGCAACGGCGTGCGCCCCATCCGCAAGCCGGCGCCCAACGAGGACGAGTTTTCGCTGGAGATCGAGCCGGACGTGCTCTACCTGGTGAATTGCGGCTCGGTGGGGCAGCCGCGCGATCACGACCCGCGCGCCGCCTACGCGTTGTTCGACAGCCAGAGGCGGGTGGTCTCCCTGCGGCGCGTCCGCTACGACGTGGCCGGAGCGCAGGAACGCATTCTGCGGGAAGGCCTGGCGCCGCTGCTGGCCGAGCGGCTGGCGGCCGGCTACTGAGCGGCCCCGGCCGCCCGGGCCGCACCCCCTTTCCGGAGTCCTTTTCACGGCGCGCGCGCAAGGATTGCGCGACGGGCGCGGCCGGCTTGCGGTTAGTGCGCGGCCCACAAGGGCGATCCGTTGTAAAGTCCTTTTATCATCAGGCAGTTACAGTTTGGAGGCGGGGTTGCATTCTCAGGCACCGGAGGATGTGAAACACATCATGCTAAAACGTCGTATTCTCATTGCCGCATTGACGGCGCTGCTTCTCTCGCTCGGCGCGATCGCGGTCGCCGACGAGATCCTTCTCTGCCCGAATGTAAACTGCCCCAACCGCCTGGAGTGCCCTGGCGCGTTGACGGGAGTATGCCCGTTTGCAGGCCCGCAAGGCCAGGGCCAGGGCAAGATGGGGCCGCCCGAACAGCGTCCGGAGGACTGCCCTGAAGAGTGCCCGAACGACGGGGAACCCCCGCGCGACGGCACCGGGATCAAGTACCGCGGCGGCCGGTAACGGGCGGAGCAAGTCTCTACTGGACCGGGTCAGGGAGCGGGCGCCGGAGCGATCCGGCGCCCGCCGCGTTTTTTGGAGACGGGAGAGGAGCGCGGGCCGCGGCCGCTATCCGCGCTTGGGAGCGGACCTGCGGGCGCCGGCGGCGGCGCGGGGGGCCAGCGAGAGGTCCGCCACCGGAATCAGCGTGTTTCTGGGCTCGGGCTGGTCTTGGGCGGCGGTGGCGCGCGCGGCGAGTTCCTGGTTGAGCGTGGCGATGAACTCCTCGATCTGCCGCTGCATGGCCGCCATCTTCTCGCGCATGTTGAGGATGATCTCCACCCCGGCCAGGTTCACGCCCAGCTCGCGGGTGAGCTTCAGGATCACCTCCAGCCGTTCCAGGTCGTCATCGGTATAGAGGCGCGTGTTGCCTTCGCTGCGGGAGGGTTTGAGCAATCCCTCGCGCTCGTAAAGGCGCAGCGTCTGGGGATGAATCTGATACTGTTCAGCCACCGCCGAGATCATGTAAGCGGCTTTCGCGCGTGCCCTGCTCATCGCTCCACCTTGGCCCAGATTTCGGCGCGGGGATCCTCCGGGTGCAGCCGCGCCAGTTCCCGCAGCAACTCGCGCGTGCGCTCGTCCTGCGCCTTGGGGGGCTGGACGGCGACTTCGACGATCTGGTCGCCACGGGTTCCCTTGCGGGCGTTCTCGACGCCCTTTTCGCGCAGCCGGAACTTCTGTCCGTTCTGGGTGCCCTGCGGGATCTTCAGGATCGCCCGGCCGCTGATGGTGGGGACCTCGATCTTGGCACCCAGCGCGGCTTCGGTCACGCTCACCGGAACGGTGATTTCGATGTTGTCGCCGTCGCGCCGGAAGAAGGGGTGCGGCTCCACCCGCACCGTGATATAGAGGTCGCCCGGCGGCGCGCCCTGCGTGCCGGCGTTGCCCTTGCCCGCCACACGCAGACGCGATCCCGAGGCCGCGCCCGGCGGAATCCGGACCTCGACCGGTTCCGAGCGCGCCACGCGCCCTTCGCCGTGGCACGCCGGGCAGGCGTTCTTCAGCTTGCCGGTACCGTTGCAGCGCGGACAGGGCAGGCTAAAGCGCATGGCGCCGGCGGTCTGAGTCACGCTTCCCGTGCCGTTGCACTGCGGGCAGGTGGCCGCCGCGCCGCCGCGCGAGCCCGTACCCTGACAGCTCGCGCAGGTTTCCTGCCGGGTGACGTTCAGGCGCACCTGGGTGCCACGAACGGCCTGCCAGAAATCGATGTTGAGCGCGTATTCGAGATCGGCGCCCCGTTCCGGCCGCGGCTCCTCGCGCTTGCGGCCGCCGAAGAACTGCCCGAAGATGTCGCGGAAGCTGCCCCCGAATCCGCCGCCTTCCTCGCCAGTCCGCCGCCAGGTGCCGCCCGCCCCGGCGCCGGACATGAAATCGGAAAAGTCGAAGCCGCCGAAACCCATCCCCGGCCCGCCCTGGTTGGCGCCCGCGCCCGGGAAACCCGCTTCGGAGTAGAAGCCGTACTGGTCGTACATCTGCCGCTTCTTCGAATCGCTGAGGATGTCGTAGGCTTCCTGGACCTTCTTAAAGCGCTCCTCGGCGGCTTTATCGCCCGGGTTCAGGTCGGGATGGTACTTGCGCGCCAAGCGCCGGTAGGCTTTCCGGATATCCTCGGCGGAGGCGTCCCGGCGGATTCCCAAGGTGTCGTAATGATCGGTTTGGGCAGGCATCGCAATTCCGGCGGAGCGGCGCCGGCGGCGGAAGCTTCGCGGGCTTCTCCGCCGCCACGCCGCCGCGAACAGACGTTACTTCTTGCTGTCGTCCACGTCGACGAACTCGGCGTCGACCACGTTGTCGCGCTTGGAGCCGTCCCCCTGCGCTCCGGCGCCCGGCTGTCCGCCCGGAGGGGGCTGCGTGCCGGCGCCGCCGCCCGGCTGGCTGCTGGCGGCGTACATCGCCTCGGCCAGCTTGTGGCTGGCCTGGGTGAGCTTGTCGAGCGTGGAGTTGATTTCTTCAAGGGAGCCGGAATCCTTGGCCCGCCGCGCCGCTTCAAGCGCCTGCTCCACGTTCCTGGCCTCGGCCTCGCCGATCTTGTCGCGGTGCTCTTTGAGGGTCTTCTCGATGGAGTAGATCATCTGGTCGGCGCGGTTGCGGGCCTCAACGGTCTCTTTCTGCTTGCGGTCTTCGGCGGCATGCGCCTCGGCGTCGCGCGCCATCTTTTCGACCTCGTCCTTGCTGAGGCCCGAGCCGACCTCGATGGTCACCTTCTGCTCCTTGCCGGTGCCCTTGTCCTTGGCCGTGACCGACAGGATGCCGTTGGCGTCGATGTCGAAGGTCACCTCAATCTGCGGGATGCCGCGCGGAGCGGGCGGGATGCCCACCAGTTGGAAGACGCCCAACAGGCGGTTGGCCGCCGCCATGGCGCGCTCGCCCTGGTACACCTTGATCTCAACCGAGGTCTGGTTGTCGGAGGCGGTCGAGAAGACCTCGCTCTTGCGGGTGGGAATGGTGGTGTTGCGCTCGATGAGCTTGGTGAAGACGCCTCCCAGGGTCTCGATGCCGAGCGACAGCGGCGTGACGTCGAGCAGCAGGACGTCCTTCACCTCGCCGCCAAGCACGCCTCCCTGCACGGCCGCGCCCACGGCCACCACCTCGTCCGGGTTCACGCCGCGGTGCGGATCCTTGCCGAACAACTCGCGCACGATGGTCTGCACGCGCGGGATGCGCGTCGAGCCGCCCACCAGCACGACCTCGTCAATCTGCTGCGGCGTCACCCCGGCGTCGGCCAGCGCCTGCTTCATCGGCGGCAGGATGCGCTGGAACAGGTCGTCCACCAGCTGCTCGAACTTGGCGCGGGTGAGCGTCACGTTGAGGTGCTTGGGTCCGGACTGGTCCGCCGTGATGAACGGCAGGTTGATGTCGGTCT
>CAKZVG010000423.1 GCA_937921835.1 uncultured Bryobacteraceae bacterium
AGATCGAATCGGCGGGTTCCGGCGCGGCGCCAAGCGCCAGGGTGATGAGCAGCAGGCTAGCGAAGAAACGAGTCATCGAAGGGTCTCGGCAGCAACGCGCTTAACCGGAGCGTCTCCCGTTCTCCCTTCAAGTTTACTAGCACCACTTCGATGTCGCGGCAGAATTCCCACAGAATCTGGCGGCAGGCCCCGCAGGGAGGCGTGAGGATGTCGCCGCCGGCCGCGACGGCGATGCGGCGGAAAGCCCGCGCCCCTTCCGAGAGCGCCTTGAAGACCGCCACCCGCTCGGCGCAAACGGTCAGGCCGTAGGTGGAATTCTCGATGTTGCAGCCGGTGTGCAGGCGCCCGGCATCATCCTCCAGCGCGGCGCCAACCTGGAAGCCCGAGTAAGCGGCGTGGGCGTTTCCGCGCGCCCGCAGCGCGGCCCGGATCAACTCCTCCATTCAAGCCTCCGCCGCCAGACGCGGGACGGTGCGCCTCAAAAGCTCCACCAGGGTGGCGCGCACCATGCGTCCGGTCTCGAGCACCTCTTCGTGATCGATCTTCTGCTTCAGGATCCCGGCCGCCATATTCGTGACGCAGGAGATGGCGAGCACCTCCAGGCCCATGTGATTGGCGGCGATGGCCTCGGGCACGGTGGACATGCCCACCAGGTCCGCTCCCAGCACCCGCAGCGCGCGGATCTCGGCCGGGGTCTCGTAGCTCGGCCCCAGCATGGCGGCGTACACTCCCTCGGCGAGGGCGAGGCCGATGCCGCGCGCGGCCTCGCGCGCGATGTCGCGCAGGCGCTCCGGATAGGCTTCGCTCATGTCGGGGAAGCGCGGTCCCAGCCGGTCGTCGTTGGGACCCGCGAGCGGGTTCGACCCTTGCAGGTTGATGTGGTCGGAGATCAGCACCAGCGCGCCGCGGGCGTAATCCGGGTTGATCCCGCCGGCGGCGTTGGTCAACACGATCCGCCTCACCCCCAGGCGCGCCACCACCCGCACGCCGAAGACCACCTGCTCCGGCGTGTAGCCTTCGTACAGATGAGCGCGTCCGGCCAGCACCGCGGTTGCGGCGCCGTCGAGGTTTCCCAGGACCAGCCGCCCGGCGTGGCCCACGGCGGTCGATGGCGGCCAGCCCGGGATCTGCTCGTAGGGGATTTCGACGCGTTCCCGCAACTGCTCGGCGAAGCCGCCCAATCCGCTGCCGAGCACCACGGCGACGCGCGGGGAGATGGCCGTGCGCGCCCGGATGGCGGCGATCGCCTGCTCCATCACAGCAGCATCCCCGCAATGCAGGCGGACATGAAGTTCGCCATGCTGCCCGCGGCCACCGCCCGCAGCCCCAGCCGCGCCAGGTCGGATTTGCGCGACGGCGCCAGCGCTCCGATGCCGCCCACCTGAATGGCGATCGAGGAGAAGTTGGCGAAGCCGCACAAAGCGTAGGTGGAGATGACGAAAGAACGCGGATCGAGCGCGTTCTTCAGATCGCCAAGCTGGAGAAAGGCCACGAACTCGTTCAACACCAGCCGCGTGCCCAGCAGGTTCCCCACCGTGAAGGCGTCCTTCCAGCTCACGCCCAGCACCCACGCCACGGGCGCGAACAGCCAGCCGAAGATGCCCTGCAAGGTGGGCGGCAGCCAGCCCATCATCGGCAGCGTGTGCGCCCAGCCGAGGAAGCCGTTCACCAGCGCGATGAGCGCCAGAAACGCGATCAGCATGGCGGCGATGTTCAGCGCCAGGTGCAGGCCGTCGCCCGCGCCGCGCGCCGCCGCGTCGATGACGTTCACGCCCGGCTTCTCGATCTTCACCCGGACCGTGCCCGCGGTGGCCGGTTCCTCGGTTTCCGGGATCATCATCTTGGCCAGCAGAATCGTGGCCGGCGCGGTCATGATGACGGCCGTCAGCAGGTGCTTGATCTCCACCCCGGCGATCTTCACGTAGGCCGCCATCACCGCCCCGGAAACGTGCGCCATCCCGCTCACCATGATGGTGAACAATTCCGAGCGGGTCAATCCCGCCAGAAACGGCCGGATGGTGAGCGGCGCCTCGGTCTGTCCCATGAAGATGCTGGCGGCGACGTTGGTGGACTCCGCCCCGCTGGCGCCCATGACGCGCTGCATCACCACCGCCATGGCCTTGATGACCACCTGCATGACGCCGAAGTAGTACAGGATCGCGAACAGCGAGGCGATGAAGATGACGATCGGCAGGACCTGGAAGGCGAAGACCACTCCAAAGGGGCCGGCCTTGTCGCCCAGCGGGCCGAAGACGAACTTGCTGCCCTCCTCGGCGTAGTGCAGGAGAGCGTTCACCGCGCCGCTGGCGGCCTGGAAGAGCAGCCCGAAGGGGGTTTTCAGCACCAGGAAGGCGAAGGTGAACTGGAGGCCCAGGCCCCACAACAGCAGCCGGGGACGGATGGCCGAGCGCCGGGAGGAAAACAGCCACGCCACGAAGAGAATCGCCGCCAGCCCCAGCAGCCCGGTAAACCGCCCCATGCGCGCAATCCGCTGTCAGCCGGCGACTTCGAGGATCAACTCGCGCTCCTCGGGCGGTTGGGAGGAGATGCGGAAGGCGCCCTCGATCAACTGCGCCGCGTCCTCGACCTTCTCCTCGCTGGTGTAATAGACCCGGCAAAGCACGCCGCCGGCTTCGACCTTCTGCCCGGACTTCACTTCGAGGATGACGCCCACCGCCGGATCGACGGTATCCTCCTTGGTGTCGCGCCCGGCGCCGATCATGGCCGAGGCGCGCCCGATGTCCTCGGCGTCGATGGCGCTGACGTAGCCGCCGCGCGGCGTCAGGATTTCGCGCGCGCCCAGCGCGTTGGGCAACAGGTCGAAGCGGTCGAGCACCTGCGGGTTGCCGCCCTGCGCCTGGATCACTTCCTTGAGTTTGCGGTAGCCCGAGCCGTCGAGCAGCTTGGCCTGAGAGATCTCGCGCGCTTCGTCCATGCTCGGGGCCAGCTTCGCCAGATAAATCATGCGCGCCGCCAGTTCCAGCGACAGCCGCGTCAGATCGGTCGGTCCGGCATTTTGCAAGGTCTGCGAGACCTCCATGATCTCCAGCGCGTTGCCCACCGCGTAGCCGAGCGGCTGGTTCATGTCCGTGATCAGCGCCTGCACCCGCTTGTCGAGGCGCCGTCCGATGCCCACCATCGCCTGCGCCAGACGCCGCGCATCGATCTGCCGCTTCATGAACGCGCCCGCGCCCACCTTGACGTCCAGCACCAGCCCGTCGATGCCCGCGGCCAGTTTCTTCGACATGATCGAGGAGGCGATCAGCGGGATCGATTCGATGGTGGCCGTGGCGTCGCGCAGCGAATACAGCTTGCCGTCGGCGGGCGCCACCTCCGGGCTCTGCCCGATGAAAGCCAGCCCCACCTGTTGAAGCTGCGCGCGGAATTCGTCGAGGGTAAGGTTGGTCCGGAAGCCGGGGATCGCCTCCAGCTTGTCCAGCGTTCCGCCGGTATGCCCCAACGCTCGTCCGGAGATCATGGGCACGACCACGCCCGCCGACGCCGCCAGCGGCGCCGCCACCAGGCTGGTCTTGTCGCCCACGCCGCCC
>CAKZVG010000424.1 GCA_937921835.1 uncultured Bryobacteraceae bacterium
GCAGCAGCGCTTCCGCCTTGGCGATGCGGAAGCGGTTCAGGTACGCGACGAAGGAATCCCCGGTCACCCGCTTGAAGAGGCGCATGAAACTTGACCTGCCCATGTTGAGCAGCGCGGCCGCCTGCTCCACCGCGATGGGATTCATGAAGTTCTCGTCCAGGTGGGCAAACAGCGGGCGCAGCCGTTCGAGATCGACTTGCCGCCGCTCGAAAGCCCGTTCGCTGCCGCGGTGGCCGGCGTAGTGGTTCACCAGCAGCACCAGCATCATCTTCAAGTACGTCGTCACGCTCAGGCGGCCGCGGTCCGACTGCGCGGGCAACTCCGCCGCGGCGCGTTTCATCAGGTCAAAGACCTGTTCCGGAATTCCGGTCCGCGCCGCAACGACGTGCGGGAAACCCGGATCTTGAACCAGGAACGGCATCAGGTATTGCGCCTCCTCCGCCGGATTGCCGCCGGAGCGGAGGAACTCCGGCAGGAAGTACAGCACCGCCCCCTTGACGCGTCCCCGCGGGTAGCGCTTCATTCGGTGCGGAAGCGTGCTCCCGATGATGAACAGGTCCCCGGCTTCAAGCGGATATTCGCGGTCCAGAACCTGGTAGACCACTTCGCCCGAGCAAAGGTAGAGCAACTCGAAGTAGTCGTGGCGGTTCATGCGGATCTCGCGCGCCGGGCCAAACACCAGAAACCGCACGTCGGCGGGAAAGCCGGGGGCGAACGGCCAGACGTGCACCCCTTCCGCGTTGATCTGCGGATCGATGACGCTCCATGCATCCTGCCAGAGAGGTTTGAACCGGGTCCGCACGCTGCCGGACGCGATCAACTTATCTCGAACGGGTCTCCGGAGTCAAGGGAACGGCCGCAGGCGAACTAGCCCACTTCGGCGTTGGCGCGCTGGAGTAACGCCCGCATGCAGGCGATCGAGTAAGCCAGGCCCGCCCGCCGCTCGCCGCTGTCGCCGTCCAGTTGCGGGATGTGGTCGGGCACCAGGCCGCCCGCGTATTTCACCTCGCGCAGCGCCCGCAGGACGCGGTACATGTCCACGTCGCCGTCGTCCAGGAAGGTTTCCACGAAATGCGGCATCACGCCGCTGACGTTGCGGAAATCGACGTCGAAGATCTTGCCGCGCCCGCCGAAATCGCGGATCATGCCGAAGAGGTCCTTGCCCATGCCGGCGCCGCCTTCGCTCCAGGTGCCGGTGCAGAGCCGCAGGCCCCAGTTCTTGCTTCCGGCGGCGATTTCCTCCGCCTTGCGGTGGCCGTCGTAATGAACGAAGAGCTTGGCCACGCCGTTCATCATGGCCAGCGGCGGATCGTCGGGATGCAGCGCCAAGCGTACGCCGGCTTCCTCGGCCGCCGGCAGAACAGCCTTGACGAAGTAGGTGTAGAACGCCCACATCTCTTCGGCCGGGTACTCGCGCTCGAAGCGCCGTTTCTCGATCTTCGCGCGGAAGTCGCTCTCCTTGAACTCCCGCGCCCGGTATCCGCGGCGTTCCACCACCGCCGTCGTGTAGGTGTTGGCGGGATGGAAGTCGTAGGGCGCGACACCGATTCCCAGCTTCCCCAGCGAGCGCAAGAAAACGCGGTACGTCTCAATGTCCTCATCGCGCCCCGGCTGGCCGAGTTGGATGCGCAGCGAACGGTACACCGGGTGCGTCGCACTGTAAATGCGGATTCCGTAGCCCTCGAACCGGCGCTGGACCGCGCGTACCGCGTCCACGGCCGGATCGCCCGCATACGCCAGCCGCGCCCAGCGCAGACCGATCTGCTTGCAGAACAGCAGAAACCCGTCACTGGCGTTGGAGGGAATGATATGCGCGATCCTTGCGTTCCCGGGCGCGTCTTCGCGCGCGGGCTGCGCGGCGCCGGCTGCCGCTCCCGCCGCGGCCAGGGCGCGGAAGAATTCGCGACGATCCGCCATAACTGCCTCCCCCGCCATGGTAGCGCCGTCCGGAACCGCGCGGGATCAACGCCGGCGGTAGAGGCGCGTTCCGGGCGTCGCGTCCACCAGTTCATAGCCGGCGATCCAGGCGCGCAGATCCTCAAAGTTCGTGATCGCGAGTTGCGCGTTGTACGGCCCGAGGCCGTCGGCGACGAAGGCGGGCCGGGTTGCGGCCAGCAGTTCGCGGTTGCGCCGCGCCAGCGCCGGCGCGCTCGGCCGCGCGCTGGTCAGGTGCCGGTCGGCGAGCACGCCCGTGAGCGGCTGCGAATCGAGAAAGGGCGTCGCGCCGGGCAGTCCGGCAAGGACATTCAGTTCGGGGCGGTATCCCCACACGAAAAGGGTGTCGCCGGGACGCGCCCGGGCGCGGATTTTCGCGGCGGAAGCGCGGCAGTCAGCCCACATCGCGAGGTCGCGCATGGCTCCCGGCTCGCCGCGAAGGGTCGCCACATGCCGTCCGCCGAAGCGGATCGCCGGAACAGCCAGCGTGAGCGCCAGCAGCGCGGCGAGCCTGCGGCGGGGCATGAGGCATGCGCCGCGCGCCGCCGCCACAACCAACGCGGGCAGGATCGCGAAGTAGTAGCGCGGGAAGAAACGCGCCCCGGCTGCCACCATCGCCAGACCCAGCGCCAGCCAGACGGCGAGCGGCATGCGGTGGGCGCCTCCGCGCGCGAAGTAGACCGCGGCGCAGACCACCAGCGCGGCATGGAACCCGGCCCAGTTGGCGCTGCGCCTTAACCCTTCCGCCAGAGGATTCGCGGCCAGGCTCTCGCGCGCGTAAAGCGAACCCCACTGCCACACCGGCTCCCACCAGCCGCTCGCCGCCAGCCAGACCGCGGCCGCGGCGGCGGCGTAGGCGGGCACGATCGAGCGCCACCGGCGGGGCCGCCAGAACAGAACGAGCGGCAGCAGCAGCAGCGCTTTCCCGTTGGCCAGCAGACCCAACGCGGCGCAGGCGGCCGCAACGGCGGGACGGTTGGCGGCCAGCGCCCAGACCACCGCCAGCGAGAAGGGAACCAGCAGCAGGTCCGGGGCGAGCGGAATGAGAGCGGCGGGATGATCGAACGCCAGAAAGAACGCCATGCCCGCGGCCGCGAAACGTCCCTCGCGCGGGCCGAAAAGCGCGCCCGCGCTCCGCCCGGCGAGCCAGCAGCAGAGCAGG
>CAKZVG010000425.1 GCA_937921835.1 uncultured Bryobacteraceae bacterium
CGCTCAAATAGCGCGGCCGAATCCACCTCGCGCGGCTTGGTTTTCCGCTCCCGCACGTCCAGCAGAGTGTGGAAGGGCGCCGGATCGAGGCCCAGGCGCGCGGCGGCCTGATTGACGATCTCGCGTTTCTCGAAGCCGGCCTCGAAGCCCGACAGCCGCAGGGCGTGGCGCGCCAGCATGCAGAAGGTCGATACCGAATCCAGCATCAACTCCAGCAGCAGGTGCTTGTCGGAAAGAACTCCGCCCGCTTTCTGGCGCAGCCGCAGCAGCTTGGCCCGCAGTTCATGCTCCACCTGCGCGCGATAGAAGGCGTCGTCCACTTCGAGATCCGCCACCACGTCGGCTCCCGCCAGGATCCGGTGCCGTTCCTTGATGTCGTGGAACTCGATCGGAAAGCAGTCGGTGGAAGTCCGGAGTTCGTCCTCGGTCAGCAGCAGCGGCGCGGGGTTGCCGAGTTCGCGCCACCAGCGGAACACCCCCTCGCAGGCGCCCAGTTCGCGCGGCGTGATCCGCTTGAGAACGCATAGTACGTTGATGTCGGAGTAGCGCCCGTGATGGTCGCCCACCGCCGCCGAACCGTACAGCACCACCGAAACGATCCCGTCGCCGAAGGTCTTTTCCAAACGCTCCACAAGCTGATTGAGTACCCGCTGCATGCCCGCCTACCAGTTGCTCGATGCGCCGCCGCCCCCCGAATCGCCGCCGCCGAAGCCGCCGAACCTGTCGAAGGAGTCGTAGCCCCCGAACCCACCGCCGCCGCGGCCGGCCCAGCGAGAACCGCCTCCCATCATGTGCCCCAGCAGAAGCGCGGGAAGCACCCCGCCGGAACCGTCCCGCCGCGCCGCGGCCCCGCCCCCGCTCATCAGCAGCCACACCAACAGCCCGAGACCGCCCAGGATGACCGGCCAGGGGATCTCGTTGCTCACCGGACGCTGGCGCCGGACGGGCGCCTCGGCGGTGTCGAGCGCCACGCCCTTGGCCGCGGCGACGCGCGCCGCGATGTTCCGCGCCGCCAGCCCGAGCGCTTCCCCGTAGTCCCCCGCGCGCAGCGCGGGCCGCATCTCGCGCAACAGGCTGCCGGCGTACCCGTCGGGGATGACCGGTTCGAGTCCGTAGCCCACCTCGAGACGGCTCTTGCGCTCGCCGGTCACCAGCAGCAGCAGGATGCCTTCGTTCGTTCCCTTGGCGCCGACGCCCCACTTGCGGAAGAGCAGGTTGGCCACGTCCTCGACCGGCTCGCCACCGAGCGTGGGGAGGGTGACAAACGCCATCTGCACGCCGGTGGCCTGCTCGACGCGCGCGGCGTACTTCTCCAGCGCGTCGCGCGAAGCGCGGTCCACCACGCCCGCGAAGTCGCTCACGTAGCCTTGCGGTTTGAGGGCGGCGAAATCGGCTGCGAACGCGGCCGCCGCACACGCCAGCAGCGCGCTCCAGCATCGCCGGAACGTCGTGTTCATCCGGACCAGCAACCAGTGTAGCTCGAAACGGGATGGAACCGGCTCTCTCGGCGGCGGGCGCCGGCCAGGCGGCGGCCGCCTCAGCAGGACAGGTCGGCGCGGGTGATCTTGAAGCCGTTGAGCCGGCCCAGAACCGCAAGCGCGATCTTGCGGGGATCGAAGAAGCCGCGGGCCACCTGCTGAACCTCTTCCGCCGTGACCGCCTCGATGCCCTCCATGATCTCGTCCAGCGAGAAGAAGCGCCCGAAGAACAGCTCCTGGCGCGCCAGGTTGGCCATGCGGCTGGAGGTCGACTCCAGCCCCAGCATCAGCGATCCCTTCAGATGGTCCTTGGCGCGGCGCAGTTCCTCGGGCGGCACGGGGTTCTCCTTCACCGCGCGGAACTCGTCCAGCACCGAGGCGACCACCTTGGGCGCCGATTCGATGCTGGTTCCGGCGTAGACCATCAGGCAGCCGCTGTCGCGGTACAGGTTCAGTTCGGAAAATACGGAGTAGGCCAGCCCCTGCCGCTCGCGGATGTTCTGAAACAGGCGCGAACTCATGCCGCCGCCGAGCAGCGTGTTGAGCACGTAGCAGACGAAACGTTTCTCGTGCGGCAGCGGATAGCACGGCACGCCCAGACACAGATGCATCTGCTCGAGCGACTTCTTGTCGCGCAGCACCAGCCGCGCGTGTGTCGGCGGCGCGGGGTCAACCACCCGGCTGCCGTTAGGCGTCAACCCGGCGAAACGGCTCTCCACCAGCCTCACAATCTCCTCGTGCCGCAGATTGCCCGCCGCGGTGATCAGGATGTTGCCCGGCTCATAGACCGAGCGGTAGTAACGCTCGATCATCCCGCGGTCGAAGGCGCGGATGGTGTCGCGCGTGCCGATGATGGACTTGCCCAGCGGATGGCCCTTCCAGAAATTGCCGCAGAAGATTTCGTGGATCAGGTACTCCGGATTATCCACTTCCATCTTCAGTTCTTCGAGAATGACGCCCTTTTCTTTCTCAATGTCCTCCTCGCGGAACAGCGGGTTGAGCACCATGTCGGAGAGCACGTCGAAAGCCACCGGCAGGTGCTCGTCGAGTACCTTGGTGTTGTAGCTCACCATTTCTTTCGACGTGAACGCATCCAGGTTGCCGCCGATCGAGTCCACCGAACGCGCGATCTGCTCGGCCGAGCGGTTGGTGGTGCCTTTGAACAGCATGTGCTCGATGAAGTGCGAGATGCCGTTTTCCCGCGGCGCCTCGCGCCGGGAGCCGGAGCCGATCCACACCCCCACCGCCACCGAACGCACCTGCGGCATCGCCTCGGTGATGATTCGCACCCCATTCGGAAGAACGGCGGCTTCAACTTCTCGCGTTTTCAATCTGGACCCTACTCGATTGGACGTCGATTCTATTTTAACAGGCGATCCGCCTCCGGGCCGGGTTCTGGCTCCAGGAGAGCCGCCAGGCCAAATCCGGAATGGCCGGGGAGCCTTTCTCTGCTATCCTGGAGACTCGCGCGGGGTTTTCATGGCAGGTCACGAACTCTTTCAGTTTCATACTCTTGACGACTTGCGGCAAAAGCTTGAGGCGACCGGCGTGGCGCTTGAAGCCAGCGCCGACGTCACGCCGCTGCTCGAACCGCTGACCATCGGCGGTATCCGCGTGCCCAACCGGCTGGCGGTGCTTCCCATGGAGGGCTGCGACGGTTTGCCCGACGGCTCGCCCGACGAACTCACCTTCCGCCGCTACCGGCGCTTCGCCGCCGGCGGCTGCGGCGTGCTGTGGTATGAAGCCACCGCCATCGTCCACGAAGGGCGCGCCAACCCGCGCCAACTCTGGATTCACGGGTCGAACTGGGAGTCCTTCGCCCGCCTGTTGGAGGGCGCCTCGGCCGCGGCGCGCGAAGCCTTCGGGCCGGATCACCGCACCTACAACGTCCTCCAACTGACGCACTCGGGCCGCTACAGCAAGCCGGGCCGCAAGCCCGCTCCGATCATCGCCCACCGCTCGAAATACCTCGACCCGATTCACCAACTCGGCGCCGATTACCCGCTCATCACCGACGAGGAACTGGAGCGTCTGGAAGATGTCTACGTCGAAGCCGCGCGCTGCGCCAGGAAGGCCGGCTTTGACGCGGTGGACATCAAGGCCTGCCACCGCTACCTGGTCTCGGAACTGCACGCCTCCTTCACGCGCGAAAACAGCCGCTACGGCGGTCCGGAGTTCGCCAACCGTTCACGCCTGATCCGCAACGTGGTGGGCAAGATCCGCTCCGCCGTGCCCGGCATCGCGGTCACCACCCGGATGAACGCCTACGACGCCATGGCCTATCCCTACGGCTTCGGCGTCGACCGCGAGGACGTCAACAAGCCCGACCTGGCGGAACCGCTCGAGCTGGCGCGCTTCTTCATCGAAAACGGCGCTCCGCTGCTGAACATCACCATCGGCAACCCCTACTACAACCCGTACGTCAACCGGCCTTTCGATCTCCCCATCGCCGGCGCTCCCTTCCCGCCCGAGCACCCGCTTCAGGGCGTCGAGCGTTTCGTGCACATCGTGCGGCGCTTCCAGGAGCAACACCCCGCGATTCCGGTGATCGGCGGCGGCTATTCCTGGCTGCGGCAGTTCCTGCCGAACGTGGGAGCGGCCAACGTCAGGAAAGGCTGGGTGAGCATCGTCGGCGCCGGGCGCATGGCCTTCGCCTACCCGGATTTCGCGCGCGACCTGATGGAGCGCGGCCGTCTCGACCCGGAGAAGGTCTGCGTGGCCTGCTCGGCCTGCACCCAGATCATGCGCGACGGCGGACGCACCGGCTGCGTGCCGCGCGACGCCGCGGTCTACGAACCCATCTACAAGGCGGGCCGCGCCGAGGCGCTCGACACCATTCTGGAGATGGCCAAGACCTGCCGCCAGTGCAGCGACCCCACCTGCACCGGCAAGTGCCCCGCGCGCGTGAATATCCCCGGCTTCGTCGGCCACATCGCCGCCGGCCGCTTCCGCGAAGCGTACGAAACGCTGCGCCAAGCCAACGTGCTGGCCGCCGTGTGCGGCTATGTCTGCCCGTCGGAAACCCTGTGCGAAGCGGGCTGCATCAACCAGCACTACGCCGGAAGCGTGCCCATCCGCCACTTGCAGCGCTGGGTGAGCCGTCTCGCGGTGGAGGAAGGATGGGCGGCGGAGGCGCGGTCCCCAGCCGTGAACCTCGGCCCCGGCAAACGCGTGGCGGTGGTGGGCGCGGGACCGGCGGGCGTGGCGGCGGCCTCGGCGCTGGCCTCGCTCGGGCACCGCGTGACGCTGTTGGACGGCGCCGAAGTGCCTGGCGGAACGGCCGGCAAGACCATCCCGGCGGAGCGGCTTCCGGACCAGATCCTGCGCCGGGAGATCGACGACGTCCTGGCGTCCTCGGGCCAGGTCGAGCGCCGCTACGGCGTCCGCCTGGGTTCCAACTACACGCTCGACGAGGTTCTCGCGCAGGGCTACGACGCCGTACTGCTGGCCGCCGGGCTGACGCGCTCCGTGGAACTGCCCGCCACAACGCGCCCGGCGTCGGGCGTGCGCGGGGCGCTCGAATTCCTGGCCGAGGTCAAACGCGGCGCGCGCGTGAGCGGCTCCGTGCTGGTACTGGGCGGCGGCAATACGGCCATCGACGCCGCACTGTCGGCCTTGCGCGCCGGAGCGAGCGACTCGGCCATCGTCTACCGCCGCTCCTTCGCCGAAATGCCCGCCTGGCCGGAGGAACGCGACCAGGCCATCGCCGCCGGAGTGCACTTCCTGATCCTGACGCAGCCCGTCGGCTATGTGGCCGGCGAAGCCGGGCGATTGACCGGCCTGAAGGTCGTACGCACCCGGCTCAGCGCTCCCGGAGAAGACGGGCGGCGCCGTCCCGAAGCCATCCCCGGCTCCGAGCACGTGCTGCCCGCGGACCTGGTGGTCGAAGCCATCGGCCAGCAGGCGGACGAGGAGCTGC
>CAKZVG010000426.1 GCA_937921835.1 uncultured Bryobacteraceae bacterium
GAGGACGAGTTCATCGCCGCCGGGGAGAATCTTCCGGTGCATCGCGAGCCGGTGGATTCGACGTTTTACGAGCCCAACGTGATTGTCGCGCCCAGCCACGAGGCGTTGCGCCCCGAGCAGCCCGAGGACTACGGCGTACGCCGCGACGATCTCTCCTGCGAGACCCGCTGCGGCCGCAACGTGGTTCTGTCGTGGGAGCAGGCGAAGAAGACCCGCCATCCGTTAATGAAGGACGGGTTCAAGTTCATCTTCCATACGCCCAAGTACCGCCACGGCTCGCACACCACACCCATCGACACGGACATGATCGCGGTGCTGTTCGGCCCATTCGGCGACCTGTACCGCCATGACAAGCGAAGCCCGTTCGTCACCGAGGGCTACGTCGACATCAACCCGGCCGATGCGCAAGAACTCGGAGTCGGCGACGGCGACTACGTGTGGATCGACCCAGACCCCGAGGACCGTCCCTTCCGCGGCTGGCGCAAGGACAAGCGCAACATGGAGTTCGCGCGCCTGCTGTGCCGCGCGCGCTACTATCCGGGCACTCCGCGCGGCGTGACGCGCATGTGGTTCAACATGTACACCGCCACGCCCGGTTCGGTGGAGGGGCAAAAGCGGCGCGCCGACGGTTTGGCCAAGAATCCGCGCACCGGCTACCAGGCCATGTTCCGCTCCGGCTCGCACCAGTCGGCCACACGCGGCTGGCTGAAGCCCACCTGGATGACCGACTCGCTGGTGCACAAGGCGATGTTCGGCCAGGGCCTGCGCAAAGGCTTCGAACCCGACATCCATTGCCCGACGGGGGCGCCGCGCGAAGCCTTCGTCAGGATCTCGAAAGCCGAGCCCGGGGGAGCGGACGGCAAAGGGCTGTGGCGGCCGGCGGCGCTCGGCATCCGGCCCCGGTATGAGTCCGCCGCGATGAAGCGCTACCTGGCGGGCGGTTTCTGTGAGCAAAGCGAGGAGAAGGCGTAATGGCGCGAGTCTACAACTGGCAGCTCGGCCGCGAGATGTCCTACTGGTATCCCGAGGCCCGTCCGAAACGGCAGTTCGCGGCCGTCTTCGACATCAATAAGTGCATCGCCTGCCAGACCTGCACGCTGGCCTGCAAGACCACCTGGACCTCGGGCAAAGGCCAGGAATACATGCTCTGGAACAACGTCGAAACCAAGCCCTACGGTTCCTATCCGCTGGCCTACGATCTGAAGTTGCTCGAGATGCTCGACAGCCAGCGGTGGAACGGGCGGCGCTACGACGGAAAGACCATCTTCGAATCCGCGCCGGCGGGTGAGCGCGTGCTCGGCTGGCGTCCCGGCGACCGGGACTTCGCGTACCCGAACACGGGCGAGGACGATTGCGCCGGTGAGGTGGAGCACGGCGCATACCTGTCGATGGCGCACACGAGCTGGTTCTTCTACCTGGCGCGCATCTGCAACCACTGCACCTACCCGGCATGTCTGGCCTCCTGCCCGCGCGGTTCCATCTACAAGCGCGCCGAAGACGGCATCGTGCTGGTTGACCAGGGGCGCTGCCGCGGCTACCAGGAGTGCGTGAAAGGCTGCCCGTACAAGAAAGTCTTCTACAACCCGATGACCGGCACGTCGGAAAAATGCATCGCCTGCTTCCCCAAGATCGAGCAGGGCATTCAACCGCAGTGCTTCGTCAACTGCATCGGCAAGATCCGCCTGGCGGGCTGGATCTCGCCGCCCGGGCAAGCGCGCGCCGACAACCCGATCGACTACCTGGTGCACATCCGGAAGATCGCGCTGCCGCTGTTTCCGCAGTTCGGCCTGGAGCCGAACGTTTACTATATTCCGCCCGTACACTCGCCGCCGGCCTTTAACCGCCAGCTCTTCGGGCCGGGAGTGGACGGCGCGATGAAGGCCTATCGCAACGCGCCCAACGACCCGGAACTGGCCGGGCTGCTCTGTCTGTTCGGGTCCACGGAAATGCTTGTGAACCGCTTCCGGCGGCAGGGTGACGCCGTGTCGGGCTTCGACGGCAACGGGACGGAGATCGTGCGCGTTCCGCTGCGCGAGCCCGTATTCGTGCGCCCGGCCTTCGACGCCAGGAATCAGTTGGTCCGGATCAACTGCCCGTGAGGAGACGTATCCATGCGAAAAACGGTTGTTGCTCTCCTGGCGCTCCTGGCCGCTTCCTGCGGGCGGACGCCGAAACCCGTGCCGGAAGTGGTGTCGGTGAGCGCCGCGAAGCTGCCTTTGACGCCGGATGACCGTCTCTGGGACCGGGCGCCCGAGCACGCCGCCAAGATGATTCCACAGGATCTGGTGGAGCCTCGCCTGCTGGAGCCGACCACGGCCGAGGTTCGGGTACGCTCCTTCAGCAACAGCTCCGAGATTGTCTTCCGCCTGGAATGGGCCGATGCGGACCGCAGTGACCGTCCGGTTCCAGGCGTGATGGCCGATGCCTGCGCCATACAGATTCCCGGGAAGATCGAGAAGGATCTCCCCGACCCCCAAATGGGACAGGAGGGGAAGCCCGTGCAGGTGACCTACTGGCGCGCCGACTGGCAAGCGGCCGTGGACGGACGCGGCGACTCCATCCGCGACCTCCACCCGAACGCGTCGATCGATCACTACCCGTTCGAGGCGAAGGTGCTCGATGGGGATCCGGAGGCGCGCCGAGAGATGGAGCGGCGCTACGCTCCGGCGCGCGCACTCGGGAACCTGCGGGCGGGTCCCCGCGCCCATCCGGTCGAGGACCTGGTTTCCTCCGGGCCGGGCACGCTCGCTCCGGGCCCGTCGCTCGGCGCCCGGGGCAGCGGAAAACACGACGCCCGCAAGGGCTGGTCGGTGGTGATCGGCCGCAAGCTGCCGCAGGGACTCGAGGTCAACCAGCGTACGCACATTGCGTTCGCGGTCTGGCAGGGCACCAGGCAGGAGGCGGGCGCGCGCAAGATGCGGACCGGATGGATTCCGCTGGTCCGGCGGGGTGAGTGATGGCGCCGGATCTCTCCGTTCCCGCCGCGATTGCGCGCCTGTTCGAGGAGGCGGCCGAATGGCGGCTGCTCGGGCTGCTGTTCGAATACCCCACCGAAGCATGGCGGCGCCGCTTGGAGGCGTTGTCGCCCGACCTGCCCTCGGAGTCGTTGCGCGGGCTTGCCGCGGCGGCGCTTGCACAGGCCTCGTCCGGGCTGCACGTTGCCCTGTTCGGGCCGGGCGGCGCCGTGCGGGCACGCGAAGTGAGTTATCGAAGCGGCGTGCAGCCCGGCTATCTGATGGCCGAACTCGCGGCATACTACGAAGCGTTCGGCTATCAGCCGGCGCTCGATGAACCGGGCGACCACATGGCCGTGACGCTTGGGTTCGTGAGCTACCTGAAACTCAAGCAGGCTTACGCGCTCGCGGCGGGCGCCACGGAACACGCGCGCATCGCCGAAGAAGCCGCCGCGGATTTTCTGCATGACCACCTCGGTGCATACGCCGGTCCGGTCGCGGCCGCGCTGGAGGATTCCGGCCCGGCCTATCTGGCCCAAGCCGCCAGGATCATTCATTCCCGGGCCGGAGACCCTCCGGGCGGCGCCCGGATGAGCGGCTCGCATTGGCCCGCGGAGGCCGACTCCGGCGAAATCACTTGCGGTTCCCCTGCCGCGGGTGACGGCCTGATCCAATTCCATCCTTGAGAGGTGTCTTATGCCCTTCGAGCATCCCGTCACCGAGTTGAAGAATGATCACCGCCTGATCGAAAGAGTCCTGTCCGCGCTGGAAGGAAAACTGGCCGGCGCGGGAGAGTTTCCATCGGAGTTTGTCGCCCAGGCTCTGGCGTTCTTCGCCGAGTTCGCCGACGGCCATCACCACTACCGGGAAGAGGAGGTGCTGTTCCCGGCGCTCGCCGCAAGCGGGGTCTCCGTTGAGAGCGGGCCGATCGGTGTGATGCTGCACGAGCACACGCTGGGCCGCAAGTTCCTGGCGGGAATCCGGGAGAACCTGGAGGGCGCCCGCAAGGGAGACAGCGGCGCGCAAGCGGCGGTCCGATCCTACGCCGCGCAGTACATCGAGCTGCTGCGAGGCCACATCTGGAAGGAGGACAACATTCTCTTCGCGATGGCCGAACGCGTTCTGGACGGCGAAGCCGTACAGTCCGTGGCGGCGCGCTTCCAGGCCGGCGGCGGAACCGATCCGGCGGTGACGGAGCGCCATGCGGCCTTCGCCGCTGCCTTGTAGGCGCCCGCCGTCGCCCGCTTTGCTTCCGGTGGCCCGGGCACGGGATAATGAAGACGTGCGCCGCGCCCGCGCGATGAGATGCGGGGCGGATGGGAAAGCTGGTGAGGATTGGCTGAACTGGGCGGGCTGGACGGATTCCTGAGACGCGTCCGCCGGCGCTTCGTTTGGAACATTGTTGCCGCGCAGGCGGCCGTCGCGCTGGCGGCGGCCATGGCGGGCGCGATTGTGCTGCTGGTGGCCGGCACGCAGATCGTCGAGTGGTACTGGCTGGCGGTGCTGTTCGGGGGCAGCTTCCTGGTCGGTCTGCTGCGCACCATCCGCAGCACTCCCGCCCCTTATCCCCTGGCGCAGCGGGTAGACGCCCGGCTGGAGCTTCACGATTGCCTTTCCTCGGCGCTCTACTTCCGGCGCAATCCGGACCCACGCCGCGGGGACCCCGCACTGCGCGAGGCTCTGATCGGGCAGGCTGAAGCGCTATGCCGCGAAATTCCGGTGGAGCGCGCCGCGCCACTCGGCATGCCCAGGGCGGTGTACCCCGCGGCGGTGCTGGCGCTGGTGGCGGCAGGATTGTTCGGCGTCCGTTACGGCATCCACCGCAGCCTTGATCTGCGCCCGCCCCTTTCACGTTCCCTGATCGACATCTTCCGCCCCAGCGCGCAGTTCGCGGAGGCCAGGCAGCCGGACCCGCGCCAACTTCCCCCGGAACTTCAGCGGATGGGACTCAGCGTGGATCCGGGCGCCACCGAGAAAACCCAGGACGGGACGCGCACCGAAGCTTTCACTCCCGAAGGCGTCGATCCCATCGAGACCGCCAGCATGGAGCAGCCGACGGGAAAGGACCCGGCGGCGGGCCAGGATGGGGAGGGCGTTGAGGGCCTCGACATGCAGGGCGCCGAGGGGGATCAGGAATCCGCGCAGGCGGCGGATTCCGAGGGCGGCAAGACGCAAACCCAGGACCCGCCCCAGCCCGGAGAGAATTCAAGCTTGCTCGAAAAGATGCGGGATGCGCTGGCCAACATGATGGCCAAGCTCAAGATGCAACCGCCCAAGACGGGCGAGGGCCAGCAGCAGGCATCGAAACAGAAGGGCGGCCAGCAAGCAGGCGAGGACCCGCGCCAGGGACAAAAGGGCATGCCCGGGGACGGCCAGCAGACCCAGGGCAATCCGAGCCAGGACGCGCACGGCGATCAGCAGGGTGGGGAACAGGCGCAGACGGCGCAAGGCCGTACCGGCGAGCAGGCCGGCGACCAGCGGGCCTCGGAGGATTCCAAGAGCGGCATCGGCAAGCAGGACGGCGACAAGGGCATCCGCGAAGCCGAGCAGCTTGCGGCCATGGGCAAGATCAGCGAGCTTCTGGGCAAGCGCCAGCAGAACCTCACCGGGGAGATCATGGTGGAGGTACCTTCCGGAAACCAGCAGCTCAAGACCGCCTATACCCGCCAGGGCAGGAGTCACTCGGATGGCGGAGGCGAGATCCACCGCGACGAAGTTCCGCTGGTCTACCAGCAGTACGTGCAGCAGTACTTCGAGGAAATCCGCAA
>CAKZVG010000427.1 GCA_937921835.1 uncultured Bryobacteraceae bacterium
AACACCCCCACATCGCCCGCCTGCTGGATGGCGGCGTGACCGGAGACGGGACGCCGTACCTGGTGCTGGAGCACGTCGAGGGCGTGCCGGTGGATCAGTGGCGCCGCGACCGGAATGCGGGAGACCGGGAATTGATCGAGCTCATGCGCAAGATCTGCGGCGCCGTCGAGTACCTGCACCAGAATCTCGTCGTGCACCGCGATCTGAAGCCGGCCAACATCCTGGTGACGCCCGAGGGCGAACCGAAGCTGCTCGATTTCGGTACCGCCCGGCTGCTGGAGAGCGCGGTGCTTTCGGGAGCGACGCGCACCACCTTCCCGATGATGACGCTGCGCTATGCGAGCCCCGAGCAGTTGCGGGGGCTGGCCGGGTCAACGCGCAGCGACGTTTACGCCTTGGGGGTGATCCTCTACGAACTGCTCACCGGGCGGTGGCCTTACGGAGAGGCGACCGCCAGCGAAGCGGGTTGCATCACCGCGGTGCTCGAATCGGAGCCCGCGCGGCCCACGGCGGCGGCGGGCGGCCGGCGCCTGGACGCCGATATCGCGAGCATTCTGCTGAAGGCGATCGAGAAAGATCCGGAGCGGCGCTACGGCTCGGTGGCGCAGTTCGCGGCCGACCTGGGCCGCTATCTGACGGGCGAGGCGGTGGAGGCGCGCGCGGCGGGCGCGCTGTATCGCGTGGGAAAGTTCGCGCGGCGGCATTGGGCGGCGGTGGGCGTGGCGGCGGCGTTCGTGGCGACGCTGGCGGCGGCGACGGTGATGAGCGTGCGGCAGGTGCGGATCGCCGAGCGGGAGCGCGCGGTCATGCAGGAGATCGCATCGTTCACCGAAAACCTGCTCGGGGCCTCGCAAGGCATCACGCCGATCGCCAACCGGGGCCGCGACCTGAAGCTGGTGGAGATCCTCGATCAGGCCGCCAACTCGGTGGGCGCCAAGTTCCAGGACCGGCCGGCCGTCGAGGCCGGGCTGCAAGCCACTCTGGGCGGCAGTTACATGGCGCTCGGCCTCTACGAACAAGCGAAGCCGCACGTGGAACGCGCCGCCCAACTGGCGCTGCCGCTGTACGGCGAGGTGCACCCGTTGGGCGCGCGGGTGCTGAAACTGCGCGGGCGGCTGCGCATGTCGGCGGGCGATTTCGAGGCGGGCGAGCGGGACCTGCGCGCGGGTCTGACCTCCAGCCCGGATCCTTTCACGCGCAGTTATCTTGCGGAGGCGGTCTGGCGGCAGGGGCGGGTGCGGGAGGCGCGGGAACACCTGGTGCAGGCGCACGCGGGCATGCTCGGCCAGTTCGGGCGCGAGCACACCGCCACCGCGACCATGCTGAACAACATCGGCGTGATGGATGACGACCTGGGCGACGCCATGTCGGCCGAGCAGCGGTTCCGCGAGGCGGCGGACGTGCTGCGGCGGCAGCCCGGTCCGCCGCCATTGCTGTTCTATCCGCTGATGGGAATTCAGCGGGCGCACCTGTTCCGGGGGGAACTGGCCGAGGCCCGGGCGGTGGCCGAAGAGGCCTACCAGGTGGCGCTGAAGACGGCAGGAGAAAGCAGCCGCAACGCCGCCGCGGGACTGCTCGCGGTGGCCGTCGTGAAGGCGCACCAGGGGGAGCGGGACGCCGCGGCGATGTCGCGCGAGGCGCTGGAGCGGACGCGGCGCGCGTTCCCGGCCGGCCACATCGAAATCGCCCGCGCGCTCACCGGCAGGGGCCGGGTCCTGCTGTTGAGTCGCCGCTGGGCGGAAGCCGAGAGCGCGCTGCGGGAGGCGCTGGCGATCGCCCGGCAGCGCTACCCGGATCCAAACTGGCGGACGGCTGAGGCCACGGCCCTGCTCGGCGCGGCGCTCCTCGGACAGGGCCGCAAGGAAGCGGGCCGGGAACTGCTCGACAGCGGCTACCAGGAAATCGCCAAGGTGCTGCCGGGGGAGCATCCGCGAGTCATGGAACTCGACCGCATGCGGCGGGAGTTGCGGTAGCCGTGCTCCCGCCCGCGGCTTTCATCCCGCGTGCGCGGCTACAGCGCGCGGCGCAGCAGGTCGAGGGCGGTCTGCACGGCCATGGCGCGGACGCGCGCCCGGTCGCCCAGAAAGCGGCGCTCGACGGCGCTGGCGCCTTCCGGTCCGGCGAGGCCGAAAAAAACCGTGCCGGCGGGGATGGCTTCGCTCCCCCCGCCAGGCCCGGCGATGCCCGTCACCGACAGGGCGTAGGTGGATCCCGTGCGTTCCCGCGCGCCGCCCGCCATGGCCAGCGCCACCGGTCCGCTCACCGCCGTGTGCCGTTCGAGCAGTTCCGGGGGAACGCCCAACAGCGCCAACTTCATCGCGTCCGTGTAGACCAGGAAGCCGCCGCGGAAATAGCCGGAGCTGCCGGCCACCGAGGTGATGCGCTCGCCGAGCGCGCCGCCGGTGCAACTCTCGGCCACGGCCAGCGTGGCGCCGGCGGCGAGCAAGCGCCCTCCCACCACGGCTTCAAGCGGCTCTCCGGCGCGGGAGTAAATGCGGTCGCCGAGCAGCGCCTCGATTTTGCCGCCCAACTCGGCCAGCAGGCTCTCGGCTTCCTCTTCCGACGGGCAGCGCGCGCGCAGGTGAATCTGGATGTCGCCCGGCGCGGCGAGGATGGTGGTCACCGGGTTCTGGTACTGTTTGTAGACCGGTGCGATGAGCTGATCGACGTCGGATTCGGCCATTAGCGCCACGCGATAGAAGCGCGT
>CAKZVG010000428.1 GCA_937921835.1 uncultured Bryobacteraceae bacterium
CAGCGAACTCTTCCGCAAAGCGCCTCAGCAGCGGGAGATCATGCTGTACCTGGCCGCCCGGGCGCTGACCGAAGCTCCAGGGAGCGTCAGCGAGCAGGAAATCGCTTGCACGGTCCTCGGGCGGGGTCCGGATTTCGATCCCGGGCACGACAATATCGTCCGGTCGCAGATGCGGCATCTGCGGCAGCGGCTTGAGGAATACTTCGCCACCGAGGGCGCCGAAGAGCCGGAGGTGCTCAGGATTCCGAAAGGATCCTACATCGCCGCGTTTGAGCCGCGTTCCGATCCACAGACGGCGAGGATAGATGCGGCTCCGCCTTCCGCGGCTCCGCCCCCCGCGCCGCCGCGGCGGGGCCTGGCAGGGCGCCGGGCCTGGCTGGCGCTGCTCGCCCTGCTCACGCTGGGATCCCTGCTCTACTTGCGCGGCATTCACACCGCGCCGTCCGGTTATGAGATTTACCGTGACATCCTCCGCCCGCCCGCGCCGCCGTCGGAGTTGCGGGTCGTGCTGGGCAATCCCGTGGTGATGCTGTACGCCGGGTCCCCGTCGAGCCGCGGCGAGGAAATCGGCGCGGCGGACGCGATCCCCATTCCGCCGCAACTGGCGAGCGCTTTCAGCAAGGCCGCCAACCGCGCCGACAAGGTGATGCCGCACCACCTGATTCAGATCCGGACGCACGATTACACGGGTCTCGGCGACGCCCTGGCCTGCTTCCAGCTCGGACGTCTGCTCCACCAACTTGAGATTCCGGCGGAACTGACCCAGGCGCGATTCGTCAACTGGGATTCGGCGCGGCGCCACGACCTCGTGATCATCGGCTCTCCGCACACCCATGATTGGGCCGACCGGAACGTTCCCCAGCACGCCTACTCGATCGTGAAGCTGGGGATCCAGAACCGCGATCCCCTCCCGGGCGAGCCCGGTCTCTATCCGTGCACATGGGATTCCTCGGGCTATCCAACCACCGACTACGCTCTCATCTGGGCGTGGAAGACCGCTCCCGGCTCGCGGATTCTGGTTCTGGCCGGGCCATCGAGCGCCGCCACCGGGGCGGCCGCCACCGTGTTCTCCGATCCCGCGCAGTTCCAGCCCATCCACGCGCGGCTGAAGGCCGCCGCCCGGGGAGGCGCGTTCCCTTCCGACTGGCAGGTGTTGCTGAAGGTCGAAGTCCGCGACAACATCCCGCTGCGCACCAGCTACGTCACCCACCGCGTCTACCGCTCTGAGCTCTGAAATCCCGTCATGCTTCGGAATCCATCCCGCGAGCAACTGGAGCGAATGCTTCTTCGCGCCCGCCCGTCGGAGGAGCGCGACGCCGCCATCCGAAGGGTGGTGCGGCGCATTCCGCGCGGCAAAGTGGCCACTTACGGGCAGGTGGCGGCCGCGGCCGGCTACCCGCTGTATCACCGGCAGGTGGTGCAGGTGTTGCGTAAGGCCGGCGACGCTCTGCCCTGGCAGCGCGTAGTAGGCGCGGGCGGGGCGATCCGGCTCAAGCGCGAAATGGCGCTCGAACAGCGCCTCCGGCTGGAGGCCGAAGGAGTGCGCTTCCGCGGCAGCCGCGTGGATCTGGCCGGCCAGCAACACGCGTTCCGCATGTGGGAGTTCGAGGACTGATTCGGCTAGAATTGGAGAAATGGCCTACGATCTGGTGATTATCGGCAGCGGGCCGGGCGGCTACACGGCCGCTTTCCGCGCCGGGCAGTACGGACTCAAGACCGCGCTCGTCGAAAAGAGCCCCAAGCTTGGCGGCACCTGCCTGCACGTCGGCTGCATCCCCACCAAGGCGCTGCTGCACACCGCCGAGGTCTGGCACAACGTGCGCAACGGCGCCGCACAGGGCATCCTTTGCGAGAACCCGCAACTGGATTTCGTCAAGGCGAACGAGCACAAGAACAGCATCGTGACCCGCCACGCCAAGGGACTGGAAGCGCTGGCCAAAAAGAACAAGGTCGAGTGGATCCGGGGCGCCGCGAAGCTTCACGGCGCGGGCAAGGTGGAAGTCGTCGCGGACGGGAAGACGCAGACCATCGAGGCGCGCAAGATCATTTTGGCCACCGGCTCGGAGGCGCGCATGCTCCCCGGACTTGCGCCGGATCCGGAGCGGATTCTCACGAACATCGAGATTCTCGAGCTGAAGTCGGTTCCCAAGACGCTGGGAGTGATCGGCGCGGGCGCGGTGGGGGTCGAGTTCGCGTCGATGTTCAACCGCTTCGGGACCAAAGTGACGCTGTTCGAGATGCTGCCGCGCATCGTCCCGGTCGAGGACGAGGACGTCTCGCGCGAACTGGAACGCGTCTTCAAGAAGCAGGGCATCCGGGTCGAGACCGGCGCGCGGGTGGAGGGCGTCGAAAAGACGGGCTCGGGCGTGAAGTTCCGGGCGGCGCTTTCCACGGGCAAGACGGAGGATTTCGAAGTCGAGAAACTGCTGGTGGCGGTGGGGCGCAAGCCGAACACGGAGAACCTCGGGCTCGAAGGCACGCGCGTGGAACTGGACCGCGGCTTTATCCGGGTGGACGAATACCAGCGCACGGCGGAGCCGGACGTCTACGCCATCGGCGACATCGTGGCCGGCATGCCGCAGTTGGCGCACGCCGCGTCGATGGAAGGCCTGGTGGCGGTGGGGCACATCGCGGGCAAGCCCATGCGCCCGGTGAACCGCAACCGCATCCCGGGCGCGACCTATACCGAGCCGGGCATCGGCAGCGTCGGGCTGACCGAGGCGCAGGCGCGCGCCGCGGGCCACAAAGTGAAGGTCGGCAAGTTCCCCTTCCTGGGCAACAGCAAGGCCACCATTCTGGGCGACCATTCCGGGTTCGTGAAGGTGGTGGCCGAGGAGAGATACGGCGAAATCCTGGGCGTGCACATCATCGGCCCGCACGGCTACGAGCTCATCGCCGAGGCGGTGGCGGCGATGGAAGCCGAAGCCACCGTCGAAACCATGATGAGCACCATCCACGCCCATCCGACGCTCTATGAAGCCGTGGGCGAGGGCTTCAACGCCGTCTACGGGCTTTCGATCAATGCGTAGCTGCGAAGTGCGCCGCCTGGGCCGCATCCGCTACGGCGAGGCGTTGGAGCTGCAACGCGAGCTGGTGGAGCGCCGCAAGCGGGGCGAGATACCGGACCAGTTGCTGTTGCTCGAACATCCGCACGTGGTGACAATGGGGCGCAACGGGCGCGCGGAAAACCTGCTGGCGGGCGAGGAAGCGCTGGCGCGCGCCGGGATCGAATTTCATCACACCGACCGCGGCGGCGACGTCACCTATCACGGTCCGGGTCAGATCGTCGGCTATCCGGTTTTCGATCTGCGAGAATGGAAGCGCGACGTGGTGGCCTACCTCCGCGGCGTGGAAGAGGCGGTGATCGGCGCGCTTGGGGAGTTTGGCATCCGCGCCGGGCGGGAACCGGGCGCGACGGGCGTCTGGGTGGCGGGCGCGAAGGTGGCCGCCATCGGCGTCCACATCAGCCGCTGGGTGACCTCGCACGGCCTGGCGCTGAACGTGGCGACGGATTTGAGTTATTTCCGGTACATCGTGCCCTGCGGGCTGACGAAACCGGTGACTTCGATGCGGGCGCTCGGCTGCCCGGCGGAACTGGAAGATGTGGAGACCGCGCTGGCGCGGCATTTCGGCCGCGTGTTCGGGCTGGCCATGCTCGAAACAGCGGCAATTACGGAGAGGCACGAATGATCGACGTCGTGATGCCCCAGATGGGCGAAAGCATCGTGGAAGGAACACTCACCAAGTGGCTGAAAAAGCCGGGCGAGCGGGTGGAGCGCGACGAGCCGCTGTTTGAGATTTCGACCGACAAGGTCGACACCGAGATTCCCGCGCCGGGCGCTGGCGTGCTGGCCGAGGTGCTGGTGGAAGAAGGTAAGACCGTCGCCATCAATACCGTAGTGGGGCGCATCGACGAGCAGGGCGGCGTTGCCGCGACAGCCCCGGCCGCGCCCGCGGCGGCCGAGGCCCCGGTGGAGGAAGAAGCCCCCGCGCCCGAACCCGTCGCCGAACCCGTCGCCGAACCTGTCTCCGAGCCGCCCGCCGGGGAACCGGCCGAGGCCGCGGGTCCGATTTCGCCGCTGGTGCGCCGCATGGCGCGCGAAAACAACGTCGACTTGCGCGAGGTGCGCGGCACCGGCGCCGGCGGACGCATCACCAAGCAGGACATGGAGGCTTTCCTCGCGGCGCGCGCCGCGCGTCCCGCCGTTCCCGCTCCGGCGCCTCCCCCCGCGCCCGCTCCGGCGCCTGCCGCCGCGGCTCCAGCCTTGCCACCGCTGCCGCGGGCCGAAGCCGCCAAGGTACGCGTCGAGCCGATGAGCGTCATGCGGC
>CAKZVG010000429.1 GCA_937921835.1 uncultured Bryobacteraceae bacterium
ATGCGCAACGACGGGCGGAGCTGGTACAACTCGGTGCAATCGCTGTTTACGCTGCGCTCCCGCGGCGGCGCGAACCTGAATGTCAACTACACCTTCTCGAAGAACATGCAGCGCGGCGGGTATTTGGACACGCTGCGGGGCGTCATGCAGCAGGGCATCGCGGCGCTCGACAAACCGCACCGCTTCACCGCCAGCATGATCAGCCCGCTGCCGTTCGGCAAGGGGAAACGCTTTCCCGTCACCCGCAACGCGTTCCTGGGCCGCCTGGTGAGCGGCTGGCAGAGCACGCTGATCTTCTCGGTGAGTTCGGGCCGCCCGTGGGCCTTCCCCACCAACGTCCTCTACTTGCGGGACGCGAAGCTTCCTTACGACTGGAACGGCGCCAGGATTCAGGCGGTCCAGCCGTGCGTGAACCGCTGGAACGAGAACAACACCATCACCATGCAGCAATTCAGCGCGGATTACGGTTGCAGCGAGGCCAATTTCCTGATCGTTCCGCGCTACAACCCGCGCTATCATCCGAACTACGAGGGGCGCATCCGGCTCCAGCCCATCCGCATGGCCGACGTGTCGCTGAACAAGATGACGCGCGTTTCCGAGCGCCTGTCGGTGCAGTTCCGGGCCGAGTGCTTCAACGTCACCAACTCGTTCTTCGTGGTCTCGCAGCAGTTCAACAATAATCCGGAAAACGTACAGTTCGGCTCGCTCATCAAGGCGGCGGTGAGCGCGCCGGCGTCGAACTATCCGCGCCAGATCCAGTTGGGGCTGAAGCTGA
This sequence comes from uncultured Bryobacteraceae bacterium, assembly GCA_937921835.1. Lineage (GTDB taxonomy): Bacteria > Acidobacteriota > Terriglobia > Bryobacterales > Bryobacteraceae > CAKZVG01. The sequence continues at coordinate 776 of CAKZVG010000429.1, forward strand.
TCTGGTGAAGGCCGCAAGGCGGCGAAGGTGGCGCCGGGAGGTTGCGCGCCAGGCGGCGGGAGGGGGAGCCGCGGGGGCATTCCGGGGCCCGGAGGCAAGCGGATCCTTCACGCCGAGGGATGACAGCGGAAGAAAGAATCCGGATGGTGGGCCCGTGGCGACTCGAACGCCAGACCTCTACCGTGTCAAGGTAGCGCTCTAACCAACTGAGCTACGGGCCCCGGGGGCAAAACCTCATCTTACCACAGGGATCGGGCGCGGCTTGGGTATGCTGTTGGGATGGGTTTCGACTTTCGGGGCAAGACCGCGGTGGTGACCGGCGGAGCGAACGGGATCGGGCTGGCGATGGCGCGCGCGCTGGCGGCGGGGGGCGCGGCGGTGTGGATTTGGGATCTGGCGCGGGAGCGGCCGGCCGAAGCGGGGGCGGCGTTCGGCGCGCGCGGCGTGGTGGTGGACGTCGCCGAGCGCGCCTCGATCGACGCCGCGCTGGCCGCCAGCGGCGCGCCGGACGTGCTGATGGTCAACGCCGGAACGGTGACCTTCGCCTCCTTGAGCGAGACTACGGCGGAGGACTGGAACCGGACGCTGGCGGTGAATCTCAGCGGGGCGTTCCATACGATCCAGGCCGCGGCCGGATTGATGAAGCCGCGCCGCGCGGGCGCCATCGTGATTACGGCCTCCACCAACTCCTTCGACGGCGAAAGCGACCTCATTGCCTACAACGCCACCAAGGCGGGGCTGCTAGGCATTCTGCGGACCGCCGCCAACGAACTGGGGCCTTACGGGATCCGGGTCAACGCGGTGTGTCCGGGCCTGATCCGCACGCGGCTGACGCGGGCGCATTTCGCGCAAAGCGCGGTGATTAAGGACTACTTCCGCCACATTCCGCTCGGGCGCGGCGGCGAACCCGAAGAGGTGGCCAACGCGGCGGCGTTCCTGGCCTCGGACCTGGCTTCCTTCATCACCGGCGCGGCGCTGGTGGTGGACGGCGGGCAGCTGGCCGCGAAGTTCGGCGTCTGGAACGACGAGCGGGCCGAATTCGTAGCGGACCGCTGGCGGCTCAAGTAGCGCTCACACGCCTTCGAGAATGGCCTCGATGGAGGCCGGCGCGTTGCCCTCCAGCCGGTTGTTGACGAAGATATAGGCCTCCTGGCGCTGCTGGCGCGAGCGGCGGATCAAATTGCGCAACGCCTCGCGCGCGGACGGGTTCTCTTCCCGGATCTGGTCGTAGGGCGAGAACCGGCGCACGGCGTCTTCGTAACTCCGGCCGCGGCGCAGCAGCGCGCGCGCTACGGTGAAAGCGGCGGTGTAGGCTTGCGGAAGGGAAGTCTGCGCGGCCAGTTCCGGCATGCGGGTCCAGGCGTTGAAGACGTGCGCCACAGCGTGTGCGCGCAAGCACTCGAAGTAGGGCGGCTCCAGGAATTCGGGGTTGCGGATTTCGACCGAGTAGCGGAACCCGGCGGGAAGCGCCGCGAGAAAGCCGTCCAGGGCGGCCGCGAAATCCCCGGCGCGCGGGTAGCTCTTGCGCGGGAAGGCGCCGAACTCGAAGATCAGCACCGCCACCCGCTCGCGGTAGGGCGCGAGGGGGGCGAGAAAGGCGTCCTCGAGGAGGCGCGCGTCAAGGAACGACCGGTTGGCGAGCCCGGCGCGGCTCCCGTAGCGCGCGTGCGCCGGGAACGTCTGGCAGGTGATCTCCTCGGGAACCTTGAAGGCGAACCTCAACGGCGGCGGCGCGGAGGCGAACAGCCGCCGCCAATAGACTTCCGAGGGGAACTGGT
>CAKZVG010000430.1 GCA_937921835.1 uncultured Bryobacteraceae bacterium
CTGTTCCAGGCCCTGGGCTGCCGCCGCGCTGAGCGCCGCGGGGTCGAAGGTTGCGCATCCTGGCGGCCACCAACGCCGACCTGCGCAAGATGGTGGAGGAGGGCCGCTTCCGCGAGGATCTCTACTACCGCCTCAACGTGATCAATCTCCTGCTGCCGCCGCTGCGCGAGCGCAAGGAAGACATCCCGCCGCTGGTCGAGCACTTCTTCGCCAAGTACTGCCGCGAGAACGAGAAGTTCCTGGACGCGGCCGGCCATTCCCTGCTGCGCTTCGAGCCGGAGGCCATGCAGATCCTCATGGATCACAACTGGCCCGGCAACGTGCGCGAGCTCGAGAACGTGGTCGAGCGCGCCGTCGTGCTGGCCTCTCAGCCGGTGGTCCCGGTGGACGTGCTTCCGGAATACCTGCTCCAGGCCGGCGGCATCCGCCTCCGGCGCGCGGAGGGCGAGCGCCTGCCGGCCGACGCCTCGCTGTTCGAGATTGTGGCCGACTTTGAGCGGCGCAAGATCATCGAAACGCTCGAAACGGTGAACTGGAGCCAGACCGACGCCGCCGAACTCCTCCACATCCCGCTTTCCACCCTCAATCAGAAGATCAAGCGCCTCGAAATCCCCTTCAAGCGCCGCACCGCCGAAAAGGGAGCCTGAGAGTTCGGCGGCGCGGACCGGCTCGGATCTCCCGCCCGCCTGGCGAGGGCGGCGGCTGCATACCCCTTGTGGGTAAGGAACCGTGTAACGGGTGTTACTGAGCTTCCGAGGATTCTGTCAGGTTTGTTGTCCGTTCCCTCTAGTGTTCTCCCTTAGAACTGCCGATCTACGGTTTGCAAGGGAACAGCCGGGCCGGCAGCCAGGCAGGCGGCTCGCCGGTAAGGGCAGCCGGTTGAACAGCCGGCGGCCGGCCTGGATTCGCCGGGGAGGTGTCCCGATGACGATGTTGGTTGCGGCGGCGCTGCCGGTCGCCGTCCTGGGGACGGCGGTGCTGGCCGGATACCTGACGTACTTACGAATGAAGGTGAGCTTGGCGCGCCAGCAGGAATCGATCTCCGCCGCCCGCGCTTGGGCTGAGGTGCGCGAACGGGTCGCGGCGGAACGGATCCGCGCATCGGAGGAGGCGGCCCGCGCGCGCGCCCTGGACGATCTGCTGTCGTCGCTGCGCGTGGAGGAGCGAGCCTTCCGCCGGCCCGGCGGGGGATGCCTCCCAGGCAAGCGGAAACCGGTTCTGCTAGAAGAGCGCATCTGCTTGCATCAACTCCCGCTGTCCGGCTGGTCGCAACAGGAACTGACGGTCTACGCCGGTCCGGCCGAAGCCGCCGCCAAACACCCTAAGACGGCCGAAACTTCGCTTACGCCTAAACTTATAGGACTGGAGCGCCGATAATATGCCCGAGTTGTCTATGGAAGCCTTCCTGTGGATGTTCCTGCCGCTGTTCGTAGCCGCGGGTTCGGCGCTGCTGGCGTTCTACATCATGCAGGCCCGGATGGAGGTGGCGCTGGCCAAGGAGCGCGAGTCCATCGCCGGCGTGCGCGCCGCGCTGGCCAACCAGCAGGAAGTGATCGAAGAGAAGGTCCGGGCCGCCGAAGAGAGTTCCAAGCGCGCGGCGCTCAACGACTTCCTGGCCGATTTCCGGGTCGAGGAGCGGCACTACATCCGCGAGAGCAAGTCGCTCTTCCTGAACCGCAAATCGATGGTGCTCCAGGAGCGGCTCTACTTCCGCAACATCCCGCTCTGCAACTGGGTGGAGCACGAGATGCCGGTTGAGGAAGGCGGCGACATCTCGCAACTTGCCAAGGCCTGCTCGATTTTCGCCACGCGCGCGTTGTCGGCGCAACTCAACGGCAACGGCGGCAACGGCAACTCCGGCAAATTGCGGGCGGCCGCGCCCGACTCGCGGCTGATCGAGACCTGATCCCCCATCCGGAGCGGCGCGCCTTTGCCCCCGGCCCGGTAATCCCAAGCGCGAAAAGCCCGTCACAAAGTTATGATGGGCCTGATGCTGGAAGGCTTGACGCCACAAGCGGCGGTTCAGGCGGTCCCTTCGCGGACGGCGCTGGATTTCCCCTCCTGGATGGCGTCCGAGCAGCGGCGCGTATTCCTGCTCTGCCTGCGCTTGCTCCAGGACCGCGATGAAGCCGATACGGCCACGCAGGACGCGTTTCTCAAGGCTTATCGCGCCCTCGAAAAGCCGGGAGCGGAGGCCCCCGGCGATCCCGCCAAATGGATCTCGCGGATCGCCATCAATACCTGCCTGGACCGGCTGCGCTCCCGGCGCTGGCAGTTCTGGCGTCGCCGCCCCGCGCCCGACGACGAGGCGGTAATTCTGTCGCTCGCTGCCGACGGCGCGCCGGACGCCGAGGACCGGCTCTTCGCCGGCGAAGTCAAGCGGCGCCTCGCCCAGGCCATCGCCGGGCTATCCGGCCGCCAGCGGACGGTCTTCGTGCTCCGCCACTTCGAGGACCGCGGCATCGAGGAAATCGCCCAGATTCTGGGGCTGGAGACCGGAACCGTGAAAGCGCACATGGCGCGCGCGCTCGAAAAACTGCGCCAGGAGCTGAAGGATTTGTATGAACTGCTGTAGCGGGAGCGAACCATGAACGGCAATCATTACACGGGGGACGAACTCCTCGGCCGCCTGTACGGCGCCGGCCGCGAGGACGCGCACCTCGACCACTGCCCGGAATGCCGCGCGCGCTGGGAGGCGCTCCAATCCCGCCGCGCTCAACTGCTGGCCGCCGGGCCCGCGTTGGACCCGGCCTTTCTGGCCCGCCAGCGGGCCGCGATTCTCGAACGCGCCGCCCGCTCGCGGCCCCTTGCAACCCGGCTGGCGCCCGCCTACGCGGCGGCGCTGCTGGTGGCGATGGCAGCCGTGTTGACGCGCCCCGTCGAGCCGCCGGCACCCGCGCTCTCGGCCCGCGGCGACTCCCAGGTCTTCGCCGAAGCCTACGCGCTCCTTCAGCGGGACGTGCCGCGCGCCGGCCTGCCGATTCAGGCGCTCTTTGAGGAACAGCAATGAAACGCCTTCTTCCCCTTGTGCTGTTGGCGCTTCCGGCCTGGGCGCAGCCGCCGCAGGGATTCTTCCCCTGGTGGGACAGCCCGGTCGCCAAGGAACTCAATCTCACCGACCTCCAGCGGCGGCAGATTCAGGACACCGTCCGCGAATTCCGTGACCGGATGATCGACCTCCGCGCCGCCGTCGAAAAGGCCGAAGGACAGGTGGAGGAACTCTTCAACGAGGATCCGGTCGATGTCC
>CAKZVG010000431.1 GCA_937921835.1 uncultured Bryobacteraceae bacterium
GGATGGGGCGGATGTCGGGCGAGTAGTTCTTGTAGACGGCGACCTTGCCGGCCGGAATCTGGCGCTCCAGTTGGGCCACGGCGCGGTCGATCACCTCGCCCAGGTCGACGGCGCTGCGCCGCAGCGCCAGCGGGCGCGCGAAATCCAGGAAGCGGGTCACCAGCGAATTGGTGCGGTCCACTTCGCTGGCAATGAAGCCGGCCACCTCGCGCGCCACCTCGTTTTCGGCCGCCACGCTCTTGCTCAGCATCTCGGCCGAGGCGCGAATGGTGCCGAGCGGATTGCGCAGTTCGTGCGCCAGCCCGGCGCTCAACTGCCCGAGCGCGGCCAGCCGCTCGGAGCGGCGCATCGCGGCCTCGGCTTTGCGCAGGCTCCGGTTGGCCTCGGCAAGCTGCTCGGCGGCGCTCTGATAGCGCCGCGCCTCCTCGCGCGTGGCTTGCGCCAGCCGGTGCGTGACGTAGCCGACCAGGCAGATGAAGACCAGCCGCAGCAGCAGCCGCCGCAGGTCGTCCGGCTCGATGGTGTAGCGCGACCAGTCGTAGGTGGACAGCAGCGAGAGATACGTCGCGCTCGCCGCCAGCGTCATGAGCGCCGTTCCGAGGACGCCGAGCGAGGTGGCCGCCGAGGCCACCGGCAGCAGCAGAATCAGGTAATAGCCGCTGTTCAGACTTCCCGTCGAATAGATCAGCAGCCAGCCCAGCCCGAGTTTGATGAAGATGGAGCCCAGCACGCCGCGGCGGGAGGCGAACAGGGGGATCCGCGGCTCCAGAATCTGAAGCGCAGCCAGCAGCGCGAGCAGGAACATTTCCACCGGTTTCCGCGCCGGGCTGACAAGCGCCATCAGGCCGAACAGCAGCAGCCAGGCGAGATCCTCGGGGCCGAGCGCCGGGCGCGTGGACCGGCTGGCCGCTTCCTGTGGGGCCACGCTGCCATCTTAGCGCCGGTTGTGCAAGAATAGTGTTGCACTCCAGCAATTCGATGAGCCATCCCAATTCCCCTGACCCGTTTCCGGACGAGCGCGCGCCGCAGCCGGAAGACTCCTCCTTCGCCGATCTGCTGTCGCAGTTCGAACAGGAGCACCATGCTCCCGCTTCGCCCGGCGAGGCGCTCCAGGGCACGGTTGTGGCCGTGACCGCCGATTTCGTGTTCTTCGACATCGGGCGCAAGATGGAAGGCGCCATCCCGGCCGCGGAGTTGCGCGAACCCGATGGCACGATCGCTCTGAAGCCCGGCGACACGTTGCCGGTCAGCATCACCGGTACCAATTCCGAGGGCTACTATACCCTCTCCAAACTCAAGGTCGAGCGGCCCAAGGACTGGTCCGGTCTGGAGAAAGCCTTCGCCGAACAGACTCCCATCGCCGGCGTGGTCGTGGAAGCCGTCAAGGGCGGGCTGCGGGTGGACGTGGGAGCGCGCGCTTTCATGCCCGCTTCGCGCAGCGGAGCGCGCGACCAATATGAACTCGAAAAGCTGATCGGACAGGAGATCCGCTGCAAGATTATCAAGCTGGACGTGGCCGCCGAGGACGTTGTGGTCGACCGCCGCGCGGTGCTCCAGGAAGAAGAGGCGCAGGCGCGGCAGGCGCGCTTCGACTCCCTTGAGGAGGGCCAGGTTGTGACAGGCACGGTCCGCAGCCTCACCGAGTTCGGCGCGTTCCTCGACATCGGCGGCGTGGACGGACTGCTGCACGTCACCGACATGGCCTGGACGCGGGTCGGCAAGCCTTCCGAGGTGGTGTCGGTGGGCGACAGCCTGGAGGTGAAGATCCTCAAGGTGAACCGCGAGACGCGCAAGATCGCCCTGGGACGCAAGCAACTCGTACCCGACCCCTGGACGCTGGCGGCCGGGAAGTATCAACCGGGTCAGCGGGTGCGGGGCAAGGTGGTCCGCATCGCCGATTTCGGCGCTTTCGTCGAACTCGAGCCGGGCGTGGACGGCTTGATTCACGTCTCGGAGATGTCCTGGTCGAAGAAGCTGCGCAAGCCGTCCGACATCGTCAAGACGGGCGAACTGGTCGAGGTGGTGGTGCTGGGCGTGAACCCGGGTGAACGCCGGATCGCGCTCGGCTTGAAGCAGGCGCTCGGCGATCCGTGGGAGGAGGCGGCGCGGCGCTATCCGGTGGGTTCGGTGGTGGAAGGCCCGGTCTCCAACCTGGCGAAATTCGGCGCGTTCGTGGATCTGGGCGACGGCATCGAGGGGATGATCCACATCGGCGACATCAGCCGCGAGAAACGGCTCGCGCATCCCAAGGACGTGCTGGCGGTGGGGCAGACGGTAAAGGCGCAGGTGCTCGAGGTGGACCAGGAAAAGCGCCGCATCCGGCTCGGGATGAAGCAGTTGGAGCCTACCGAAGTGGACGAGTTCATCGCCGGGCACCAGCCAGGCGAAGTGGTTTCCGGCCGCGTGGTCGAAGCCCGCGCCGATAGCCTGCGCGTCGAACTGGGCGATGGCGTGTTCGCCACCTGCCCGGTGGCTGCGCCGGCCGAGAAACGCTCCGGCGGCGAGCCCGCGCAAGGAAAAGCGGACCTCTCGGCGATGACCGCCATGCTGTCGGCGCGCTGGAAGAGCGGCGGCCACAAGGGCGGCGGGCGCGAAGGGCCGCGTTCCGGGCAGATCCTCAGCTTCCGCATCGTGAACCTGGACGCCGGCCAGAAACGCATCGATCTCGAACTGGTGAGTTAGAGCGCCGGCCGCGCGGGCGCGTGACCTTTCCGCTTCGCCCGCGTCTATCGGTTGTTGAGAAACGGTCAAGCGGCCGGGGCCGTTGTGCTGCCATCGGCCTCCAGGACAATGGATGACGCGGCGCTGATCCGGGCGGCGCAGGCGGGCAGCGGCGAGGCCTTCGAGCAACTGGTCGGCGCCTACGATCAGGCGGTGCTGCGGCTGGCGTTCAACCTGCTGCGCTCGCCCGAGGACGCGCGGGACGTCTACCAGGAGGCGTTCCTGCGCGTCTACCGCAACCTGCATGCTTTCCGGTTCGATTGCAGTTTCCAGACCTGGCTGTACCGGATCGTGACCAACCTGTGTTTGGATTCCTTGAGGAAGCGCAAAGTCCGCCGGGAGGAGTCCACGGTGCTCGATACCCCGGACGGTCCCCGCGACCGCGCCGAGGCGCTCCCGGAGGAGCGGGCCGACGGCGACCCACAGCGGCGGATTCTGAGCCGGGAGTTGAAATCCCGCATCGCGGACGCCCTGGAGCGGATGACGCCCCGGGAGCGGATGGTCTTTGAGATGCGGCACTACCACGGCATGCGGCTGCGGCTGATCGGGGAGGCCCTCGGCACCACCGAGGAAGCTGCCAAGAACTGCCTGTTCCGGGCCACCCAGAAGATGCGGGTGGCGTTGGGAGATTTTGTATGAACTGCGAAATGGCGACAAAGGCGCTTTCGCTGCTGCTGTACGGCGAGCTCTCCTTCGAGGAGGAGGAACTGCTCCAGCAGCACCTGGACGGCTGCGCCGGCTGCCGGGAGGCACTCGAGCGGGAGCGGCGCCTGCACAGCCTGGCTGGACAGTTCGAGATCGAACCGCCTTCCGCGCTGCTGGCTGAGTGCCGCCAAGCGCTCGCCGGCCGGCTCGGGGAGTTGCGTCCGGCCGGGACTTCCCGGCGCGGGTTTGAATTCATGGGACGGCTGCGGGAATGGCTGAGCCGGTTGCGGCCTGCGGGCATGCTGTGGAAGCCCGCCGCGGCGCTGGGGCTGGTGGCGTTGGGTTTCTTCGGCGCGCGGCTGGGTGGTGTGTCCGAACCGGTGGCGTCACGGGTCCGCTACGTCGAGCCGGCTCCCACCGGCGAGGTTCGGATCGTGCTGGAGGAAACGCGCCAGCGGGTGCTCTCCGGACGCCCGGACGACAGCCGCATCCGGGAACTGCTGCTGGCGGCCGCCGCCGACGCCGAGGACC
>CAKZVG010000432.1 GCA_937921835.1 uncultured Bryobacteraceae bacterium
TCATCGTGTTTTCTCCTTTTTGAGAGGGTTTGCTTCGAAGTCATAGAGTAAGCGGGAAGGGCTTGGAATGGGCGCTCTGGCCAGTGGTTTTCGAAAATCGGAACAGCCCCGCGCCTACTTCTTGTATTGACCCTTACAAAACGGCGTGAAGCGGTGTAAAATATCAACGGTCAGGCAGTGATGCGGGAAAGGCGCACGAAGCCGGCGTTGGAGCGGGGATCGGTCGCGGACCTATGGCGCAACACGCTCTCGCGGATTCCAACCGCCTACGGCCGCTTGGTGTACCTGTCCTCGCTGCGGGATCCGGACACCGGACGCTACGAGCACCATGGGTTATCCGCGATTTTCGGGGAGAACGAGGCCGAGCAGGCCCTGCGGCGGAGTCACGAAGAAACCTTCACGGAGTGGTTAAGCTACGATCTCGAACAGCAGAAAGCGGACCTGGACCTGTACGTCTCGCAGTTGACCGTACCCAAGCGGACGGTGGTGGAAACCTGGGCGCGCCTCAGCCCCCACCGCAACATGATCCCGGCGGGCACGCCGGAGCTCGAACGGGACCTCTACCTGCTGGACATCGAAACGCTGCTCGAACTTCTCAAGAACGAATACGACGTCGCCGGGCCTGATCGAGACGCATAGCCACGCCGGTCACCTGCCCGATCACGTCGATGGCTTCCGGGAAGTCGAACGTCAGCGCCGCGCAGGGGGAGGCGGGGTGCGTCAGCACGGTGAGATGCCCGCCCTCGAGCACGCACCAGCCGACCAGCCAGCCGCCGCGGTGTTCGAGGAAGTAGATGGGGCGTTCGAATTCGGTGGTCCAGCCGGTCTCGGCGATCTTGCGGCGCGTGTCGTCGATCAGCAGCAGCGAGCCGGGCTGGATCAGCGGGTACATCGACCAGTCTTCGGTGCCTACGAAAGCGTAGCGGTGGTGCTTCAGATCCATGCTTCCAAGCAGCATCAACGGCAGTTTTCCCCAGCGCTGGATCAGGCGGCTGAGGTAGGTGGTGCGGCGCAGGTCGATGCCGGGTTCGAGCGAGAGGGGAAACTGCGCCTCGCCGGCGTTATCGACGCTGAAGCGCACTTCGTGGGTCTTGGCCAGGGAGATGCGCGCCGCGTCGGCGGGCAGTTCGTTGGCCCTGACGCCGTACCACTCCAGCACCTCGGCCAGGTCCAGACGGTAGATGGCGCACAAGCTGTAGAGGCGGAAAAGACTGGGCAGCGTGCCCCGGTTCTCGATGTCCGCCAGGCGGCTTAGGGCGATAGCGAACTCGTCGTTCTTGTGCCGGCTGGCGATGATGAGGCTGGCTTCCTCGACGTCACGATAGCGCAGGTCAAGCCGCTCCCGGGCCCGCTTGAGTTTCTGTCCTGCGTCCTCCATGGTATGATGCTGCTCTCCCCGGCAGACTCGAAGCGGCCGTGGAAAGACCCGGGTCGTCCTTCGGGAGGCACAGATGTTACGCTTTGAATTATACCGGCCCGGGAGTTGGCCGGGCAAGCGGTCTCAGCCCGGATTTGTTCTGAATTCGGAACATGACGGCCGCCAGGAGGCCAAATTTGAAAATTGTCGTGGGAATCTCGGGCGCCAGCGGATCGGTCTACGGTTTGCGGCTGCTCGAACTGCTCGGCCGGCGGCCGGAGGTGGAGATTCACCTGATCCTGACGCGCGCCGGCGAGCGGACGGCCCACCTGGAAACCGGCCGGAAGACGGCCGAACTGCGCGCCCTGGCCCACTATTCTTATCCGATCGAGGACATCGGCTGCCGCCTGGCCAGCGGATCCTATCCCGTCGACGGGATGGTGATCGCGCCCTGCTCGGTGCACACCATGTCGGCCATCGCCGCCGGCATCAGTTCCAACCTGCTGGTCCGGGCGGCCGACGTGACGCTGAAGGAGCGCCGCAAGCTCATCCTGATGGTGCGGGAGACGCCTCTGCACCTCGGCCATCTGCGCACCATGGCCGCGCTGGCGGAAATGGGCGCCATTCTGTGCCCGCCCGTTCCCGCCTTCTATCACAACCCTCAGACCATTCTCGACATCGTCGATCACAGCGTTGAGCGCGTCCTGGACCTGCTGGGACTCCCTTCACCGGAGGCGCGCCGCTGGGACCCCGGGAGCCGCTAGACCATGCCAGGAAAACCAACGCAATCCCCAAGACACCGGCGCCGCACGGCGCATTCCGCGCCCGAAGCCGGGCGCGGTTCCGAGCCCGTGGCATTCCAGGGAGAAAAGGGCGCCTTCAGCCAGGTGGCCGTCAGACAGTTGCTCGGAGAGGTGGAGGTGCTTCCTTGCGAGCGCTTCGAGGATGTCTTTCGCAGCCTCCGGGACGGGCGGGCCGGCTCGGCCGTGATACCGATCGAGAACACCCTGCACGGCTCCGTTCACGAGAACTATGACCACTTGCTGAATTACGGTTTGCCCATTGTGGGCGAGACCAACGTCCGCATCGTTCACAACCTGATTGCCTGTCCCGGCGTGCGCTGGTCCCGGATCCGCCGCGTCTACTCCCATCCGGTGGCCTTGAACCAGTGCCTTGCGTTCTTCGAAAAGAACCCCCAACTCGAGCGCGTTCCGTTCTATGACACGGCCGGGAGCGTCAAGATGCTCATGGAACAGAAGCCGGGCGACGCGGCGGCGATCGCCTCCGCGGTCGCGGCCCAGATCTACGGCGCAAGGATCCTCAAACGCTCGATCGAGGACGACCGCAGCAACTTCACGCGCTTTTTCCTGTTGCGCCGCCCCGACGGCGTCGCGCCGCTTCCCTCGGGCGGCGATCCGAAGCGCTGGAAGACCTCGCTGGTTTTCACCACCCGCAACATCCCGGGCGCACTCTTCCGCGCCCTGAGCGCGTTTTCGCTGCGCGACATCAATCTCGCCAAGATCGAATCGCGCCCGCTGCGGGGGAAACCATGGGAGTATCTGTTCTACCTGGATCTGACGGGCCGGGTTGACGAGCCGGCGGTGAAGAACGCGCTCGGCCACCTCGCCGAACTGGCCGACCTGCTCCGGGTGCTGGGCTGCTATCCGCGCGGGTGACGGGCGCGCAGAATCTCGTACGCCAGCACCCGGTCGAGGCGGTTCAGCCCGGCTGGGATGCTCCTCCCGCGGCGGATGATGGCGTCACACCCGGGGGCCGCGGAGTTGCCCGCCAGGAGGAAGTGTCCCGGGGGCATAATGCCACCGGGGCCAGAACTTACGGCCCGATCAAGGGCGTCCCGCAACCCGCGCACGCCGCCCGGCCACGAGTGGCTTTCAAGCGCGCCGGGCAGTTCCACGCCACGGACGGATTCACCGCGCGCCGCGCGGGAGAGCCGGAAGCGGTCC
>CAKZVG010000433.1 GCA_937921835.1 uncultured Bryobacteraceae bacterium
CCGTAGCGCGCCGGCGCGGCCATGGGCAGCAGCAGCAGTTCCGAGACCGTCTCGCCGTTGATCATCGAAAGCGAGCCGTCGCCCTCCTCCGCGATGGAGTGAAACGGGGCGTGCAGCAGGATGTCGTCCAGGTAGAACCCCATGCGCTCGAAGCCCGCGCCGCGCAGCGAAAAGCGGCTCTGGAAATCGTTGTTGGCTGAGACGCCGGGCAGCGCGTGCACGGCTCGGATGGGATCGTCCAGCAGCACGCTGCCGAGGTTCTTGATCTCCGCGCCCGTGAGCGTCAGCTCCGCGGTGGCGCTGAGCGCGGGGACATCGAACACATCCGCCGTCACTTCCACCGAGTCGGTGCGGCGGAAAGTGTCCGGACTCAGGGCGATCTCGAATTCGCGGCTGCCGCCCGCTTCGAGCGTGAACGGCTCCTTGACCAGGCGGTAACCCACCGTCTCGACGTGCAGGATATAGTCGCCGGGCGCGACGTCCAACAGCCGGAAGCGGCCGTCGGCGCCGGTCACCGTCTCCCGCGTTCCGCCCAGCAGACGCACCCGCACCCTCGCCAGCGCCTCGCCGCCGCGAGCGTCCACCACGCGTCCGGCGACGCTCCCCAAAGGCTCTTCCGCGCCCGTTTGAGCGGCCAGCGGGAAAACGATCGCCGGCAGAATCATCCATCGCGCAGTCCGCATGATTTCACATTGTCCCTGTTTTGACCGGAGCCGCGTCAACGGCGGGATCGTTGACGCGCGCACGCGCGCGGGCATACCATCGGCTCCTGATGCGATTTCCGAAAACACTCACCGCTGCGCGGCCCCTGCCGGATCGGAGCACGAAGAGCGGGTGGGCGATCCCGGGGCTGCTGGCGGCGGCAGTCCTCGCGTCGCCCGCGCCGGGCGCGGAGCCCGTCGCCCTGTTCGACGGGCGGACGCTGGAGGGCTGGGTCCACGAAGGGCCGCGCGCGACTTTCTCGGCCCGGGACGGAGAACTGCGGACCAGCGGCCGCGGAAACACGCCGAATTGGCTTCGTACCGGGCGCGAGTACGAGGATTTCCGCCTCCAGTTCGACTACAAGCTGGCGCGCTGGGCCGAGGCGGCGGTGTATCTGCGCGCGCCGCGCTCGGGACGCCCCGGCGAGGCGGGAATCGCGATCGTGCTGGCGCACGACTTCCACAGCCGGCGCGATACTGAGTACGTCACCGGCGCGGTGCGCGGCGTGCTCAAGCCGGCCAGGCCGCCCGCGGAGTCCTTCGAGGAGTGGCACGCGGCCGACGTGAGGCTCGAGGGCGACCTGCTGGTGGTGAAGATCGACGGCGTTGAACTCCAGAACACGCGCCTGGCCGCGCATCCGGAACTGCGCCACCGGCTGCGCAAGGGCTACATCGGGTTTCCGGACCTCGGCCACGCCTACGCGCTGCGTAACCTCCGCCTGGAGGACCGCGGCGGGCGCACGCGCTTTCTCGAGCTGTTCGACGGACAGACCCTCACCGGCTGGAAGCTGACCGGCGGAGGCAACTGGCTGGCCCGCGGTGGCTCGATCGAGGCTTCCAACGGTCACGGCTTGCTCTTCGCCGGCGGCGAGTTCCAGGACTTCGAACTCACCCTGCTGGTGCGCACTCATCATCATCCCAACGGCGGGGTCCGCCTGCGCTCGGCGCCCGGCGTGGGCGGGCGCGGCTTCGAGGTGCAGGTTTACAGTCCCCCGGAGGCGGTCTATCCCACCGGCAGCATCTATGGGCTGGAGCGCAGCCGGATCACGCGTGACCACGAAGGCGAGTGGATTCTGATGCAGATCCGTCTCGAGGGCGCCAGCTGCCTGGTGCGCATCGACGGCGAGACGGTGGCCGAAACCGGTCAACTGCCGGAGAGCGCGCTGGCGGCGGGCCAGATCGCCCTGCAAATGCACTCGGAGGACTCTTCCATCGAGTACCGCGACATCCGTCTGCGGCCGCTGTGAGCCGACTCCGCGCGCCGCTTCGTTTCGGCACATCAGACCACAAAATCTGATACCGTAACAGTGTTGGACCATGGCCATCCCGTCCGTTCCCGGACCCGAGAGCCCGGCCCGTGGTCAAGAGGTGCCTGGAATGAAAAAACCGCGAGAGAAGCCCGCGGTATCCTTTCAAAACTGTCCGAAATGCGGCGCACCGCTGATCTACCGCAAAGGTCAGCTCGAGAAGCCGCACAACTGCCCGCGGAAGCGTCCGCAGTCCGCGGGAGTAGCCGCGCGCACCATGCTACCCTCGGGGCGATGAGCTTCCGCCCTTTGCGGCGCCGCGCTTTTCTGCTTTCCTCGGCCGGGCTGGCCGCCGCTTCCTGCGGCGGGCCGCCCCCCCGGGAGTCCGCGCCCGTCAACGCCGCGCCGCGGCCGCTGGTGCTCTTGCGATTCGATGTAGGGTTCGAGAGTTTCGCCGGTCTGGCGGCCCTGGGAGGGGAGCTTCGGCTGCTCGCAACCTATCTGCCCGAAGCCGGCGTCGCGGTGTGGACGGACTCCGCCGCCGTACCCGCCGGCATGCTGCGGCGCGCTTTCCCGGACGTCGCGCTGGTCAGCGGCGGGAACCACGCGCAATTGGACCGCGCCATCGAACGCGCCAGCCTTCTGCTGTGCTCGTCGGGCGCTCTGGCCGCCGCGCGCGCCGCGCTGGAGGCGTGGCGGAAGCGGACTCGAAAACCATACGGCATTCTCGGGGCCGGCGCCGCCCAGCCGTTCCGAGGGTTGAAGGAACTGCTCGACGGAGCCTCTTTTGTCTTCGCCCGCGAGACGCGCTCCCTCGATGTCCTGAAGCGGGCGGGCATTCGGAGTCCGGCGCTGGCGTTCGCCCCGGACGGAGCGTTCAGTTTCCGGATGTCGGATGAGGAGCGCGCGCGCGAGTTTCTGGGCCGGAGCGGCCTGGAGCCGAAGCGGTTTCTCGCCGTGGCGCCCGGGCCTGGCGCCGGCCGCGCAAGCTTGCTCGATGCGCTTCGCTCCTGGGTTCGCCGGACCGGCTTGCAGGTCCTACTGCTTCCGCCGGCCGACATCGATTTGCCCGCCGCACTCCAGCCCCACGTGGTGCGTCGCCTCGCGCCATGGCTGCCGGACGAAGCTGCCTCCATCCTCCGCCGCGCCGTGGCCGCCGTGAGCTTCGAGAACGCCCCGCTGATCCTGGCGGCAGCCAACGACACCCC
>CAKZVG010000434.1 GCA_937921835.1 uncultured Bryobacteraceae bacterium
TGGGGGTCCCGTCCGACAACCGGCGTTCGGGCGGCTCCGACGACGTCGGGGACATCAGCTGGAGCGTGCCGACAGTGACGATGCGCTTCCCGTCCAACATCCCGGGCCTCCAGGGGCATCACTGGTCGAACGCCATCGCCATGGCCACGCCCATCGCGCACAAGGGGGCCTCGGCCGGCGCCAAGGCGCACGCCCTGACCATGCTCGACCTGCTGCTGTCTCCCGGGCTGCTGGAAGCCGCCAAGGCCTACTTCGCCCGGCAGACGAAAGAGACCCAGTGGAAGTCGCTCATCCCCGAGGGAACCGCGCCGCCGGTGCATTTGACGCGCGAGAAGATGGAGCGCTTCCGGCCGCAACTGAACAAACTGAAGTACGATCCGGCGCGCTACCGCACTTACATGGAGCAGTTGGGCATCGAGTATCCGACCGTGCGCCGGTAAGCCGCGCCCTCAGCCCTTGATCACTCCCATGGGTTTGAGCCGCGCCACCTTGCGCGCCAGTCCGGCGCGTTCGACAACTTCGATCACGGCGTCCACGTCCTTGTAGGCCTCGGGGATCTCCTCGAGAATCCCATCGCGGCTCTCGGCCCGCACCAGGATTCCCTGCTCTTCGAGCCGCCGCTCCACCTGCCGGGCGTCGCGGCCGCGGCGGGCGGCGGTACGGCTGAGCAGGCGCCCCGCGCCGTGGCAGACGCTGCCGAAGGTTTCGCGCATCGAGCCCTCGGCGCCCGCGAGAATCCACGACGCGGTTCCCATGCTGCCGGGCACCAGCACCGGCTGGCCGATGGCGCGATAGGCGCGCGGGATCTCGCGATGTCCCGGCGGGAAGGCGCGCGTGGCGCCCTTGCGATGGACCAGCACGTCCACTTTGCGCCCTTCGACGGTGTGCGTCTCGCGCTTGGCGATGTTGTGGCACACGTCGTAGATGAGGTTCATGCGCACACCCCGGCCGAAAACTTTTTGAAACGCGCCGCGGGTGAAGTGCAGAATGGCCTGGCGGTTGGCCCAGGCGAAGTTGGCCGCCGCGCGCATCGCGCCCAGGTACGCCTGGCCTTCGGGCGACTGGATGGGCACGCAGGCGAGCTGGCGGTCCGGGAGAGTGATCCCGTAACGCTTCATCGCCGCGCCCATCTGAGCCAGGTAGTCGGTGCAGACCTGGTGCCCGAGCCCGCGCGAGCCGCAGTGAATCAGCACCACCACCTGCCGTTCTTCAAGACCCATGGCGCGCGCCGCGGCGGCGTCCTCAATCCGGTCGACGGACTGGATTTCGAGGAAGTGGTTGCCGCTGCCGAGCGTGCCGAGTTGCGGGCGTCCGCGCTCGCGGGCGCGCTCGGAGACGGCCTCCGGGTCGGCGCCTTCCAGTCGCCCTTCCGCCTCGCAAAACTCCAGATCGCGCGCCTCGCCGAAATCGTGCTCCACCATCCAGCGGGCCCCGTCGCGCAGCACCTCGCTCAACTGCTTGCCGTGGATCTGGACCGGACCGGCCGCGCCCGCGCCGCAGGGAACGTCGCGGAAGACCTGGTTGACCAGTTCGCGCAGCTTTGCCCGCACGCCGGACTCGGTGAGAGAGGTGGCCACGCTGCGCACGCCGCAGTTAATGTCGAAGCCCACGCCGCCGGGCGAGACAACGCCGTGTTCGTAGTCCATCGCCGCCACGCCGCCGATCGGGAAGCCGTAGCCCTGGTGGATGTCGGGCATGGCCAGGCTCGGGCCCACGATCCCGGGCAGCGCCGCCACGTTCATCGCCTGTTCGAGGGAGAGGTCATGGCGGATCTGATCGAGCAACTCGCTGCTGGCGTAAACCACGACATCGGTGCGCATGCCGCGCCGCGGGTCGCGCGCGATGCGGTGGCGAAACGGATCCACCGTTTCGACGTGGACGCTCATTCCTCGATTATGGCGCGGCCGCCTGCCGGGGTGGCGCGAAAACCCTGGCCATCCGTAGCGAACAGGCGCACAATAGGGACAGGGAGGGCTCCATGACCGAACAAGAAGCCTTGGATCTTGTGCGTGCGCAGGGCCATACGGCCGGTGTCCCGGACCACGCCGCCGGCACCGTGCGCGTCTGGGTTCATGGCTCGGACCACTTCATCGATGTGAAGCTCGGACGGGACCTGATCTACCTGGCCGAAGGCAAGATCACGGTCGAAGACCTCGAAGCGGGACGGGCAACGGCCGCCGGAGGGTAGCGCCGTGACATTCCATGCCTGCGGAGCGTTGCTTGCGCTGGCCCTAATGCCGGCCGGCGCCCTGACGGCTCAAGTCGCCGACCTCTCTGGAACCTGGGTGCTGAATCCCGAGAAGTCCAGTTGGGGTGGGGGAGCCAAGCCCGTGAACATCATGGTGACCATCGAACACCGGGAGCCGTTCCTGTCGTATTCCGGGACGCTGGTGTACGCGGAAGGCGAAGACACCCGGAGTTTCAAGTTCAGCGGCAACATCGGCGCGGAACATCCCGCGCGGCGATCGTTTGGCGAGGGCAAGCTGCTCATCCGGCGCGTGGACGGCCGGACTCTTGCCTCGACCTTCAAATCCAATGACGGAATGTGGACGGAGACCATCCGGACCACCGTTTCCCGCAACGGCAAAGTCATGCGGCGGAACATCCGCCGCGAGGGACCCGCGGGCCGGTTGCAGTGGACCGAGGTGTACGAAAAGCGCTGAGGCCGCGGCCAGCCGGGCAGCTCAAGCCGCCGGCTCGGGCAGCTCGAAGCGGTCGTGTGTGTTCTTCCGCCAGCTTTCGATCCGGTGGCGGAGGCGCGCCTGGACCTCGCGGTATTCCGGACGCCCGTAGACGTTGTTCATCTCCAGGGGATCCTTGTTGCGATCGAACAGGATCGAGCGGTCGCCGGCGTAGAGGACGAGTTTGTACCCGTCCGGGGAGATGGCGGCGCGTCCGTCCGGCCCCGGCCCGCTGTCGTTGGCGTCGGCGGTCCACTCGAGGATGGCCTCCTCCCGCTGCGCCCCGGACGCAATCGCGGGCAACAGGCTCGCGCCGGGCAATCCATCCGCCGCCTGCTTGCGCCCCAGCAGTTCGAGCAGCGTTGGCACGAGATGGATGTGGCTTACCGGCCCGCGCACCAGCGAGCGCCGCAGGCCGCGAAACGGCGCGCGCAACAGCAGGGGCACGCGTACCGACTCCTCGTACATCACCTGCTTTTGCAGCAGGCTGTGCGATCCCATCATGTCGCCATGGTCGGAGGTGAAGACCACGATGGTGTTTTCCGCCGCGCCCGACGCCTCGAGCGCCCAGAGAATCCGGTGGACCGCCTGATCCACCAGCGAACACAAGCCCGCGTAATTGCGGATGGTGCGCTCGAAGCTGGCCCGGTCCTGTTTCTTGACGATGCCAGCGCGCCGCCGGCGGTACCAGTCCGGTTCGCCGGAGGCTGGAATGCCCGGATAGTTGGGCGGGAGCGGCGTCTCCTCGGGCGAATGCAGATCGTCGAGAACGCTGTTGTAGGGCGGGTGCGGCTCGAGGAAGTTCACATAGAGCATCCACGGCTCGCTGCGGTTGGCCAGAATGAAACGGGATGCCTCATTGGCCAGGAACGAAGGCTTGGAGTGCTCCACCGGCAGGCTGGTGCAGAAGCGGCGGCTGAAGGCGTTGTCCGCTTCAGGTTTGTAGCCGAGCCGGGTGAGGAAATGGTGGTACGAACTGCGCTGGTTGCGGTCGCGGCCCGCGCTGAAGCGCGTCCGGTAGTTGTCCTCGATGGATTGCCACTCCTCGAAGCCGTGCTGCGGGAAGACCTCGTCTCCCAGATGCCACTTGCCCATGTAGGCGGTGCGGTAGGCGGAATCGGCGAGCAACTCGGGCAGGACGCGGGTCCCGGCGGGCAGGGGGATGTTGTTGTTGACCGCGCCGGTCTGGTGAGGCCACAGCCCGGTCATGACCGAGGACCGGCTGGGCGTGCATACGGGCTGCGTCACATAGGCGCGGTCGAAGACGACGGACTCCGCCGCCAGCCGGTCCAGCGCCGGCGTCCGGTAGCGGCCGCCGTAGACGGCGATGGTGTCGGCACGCTGCTCGTCGGTCCACAGGAACAGAAGATTCGGCTTGTCGCCCGGCACGCGGGAACCGCGAAGAACCGCCGGAGCGGCGGCGATCCCCGCGCCGAGAGATTGCATGGCGGAGCGCCTGGAGAGCATACGGCGAGTATAGGACAGATTGATGCGGCCAGTTAGAGTTGATACACTCGCGGGCGGAGGGAGTCTCGAGTGTCACGCATCGGACAGTTTTGCTCATGCCTCGCCCCGGCCGTCCTGGGGGCCATTCTTCTGCTTCCGCCGGCGTCCGGGCAAACGATCACCGGATCCATTAGCGGATCGGTGCAGGATTCGACCGGCCTGGCCGTCTCCGGCGCCGAGGTCGTTCTGTCCCGGCCGGCGACCGGGCTGACCCGCAAACTCAGCACGAACGAGCGCGGCACCTTCGTGTTCAGCAGCGTCCAGCCGGGCGAGTACGACCTGGTCGTCACCGTGACCGGTTTCAAGAGCGTCGAACGCAAGGGGGTGCGCCTCACCGCGTCGGAGACGTTGTCGGTGGGCGAAATCGTGCTGGAGGTCGGCGCGGTTACCGAGCGCATCACGGTGACCGCCCAAGGCGCCACCGTTCAGACGGCGAGTTCGGAGCGCTCCGGCGTGGTTACTGGCGGGCAGGTGGAGAACCTGCTGATCAAGGGCCGCAACGTCACCTCACTGCTCAGCCTGCTGCCTGGGGTGGTGGACCTGGCCGACAGCGACTCGCCGGACCGGAATTTCAACATCTATGTGCAGGGCAACCGGCGCAACACCAATGCCTTCATGCTGGATGGCATGTCGCTCAATGCCATCGGAAACAACTTCAACGTACTGGTTGGCGTCAGCCAGGACGCGGTGGCCGAAGTCAAGATCCTGTTGAGCAACTACCAGGCGGAATACGGCCGCATGTCCGGCGCGAACATTCAGATCGTCACCAAGTCCGGGACGCGCGAGTTCCACGGCTTAGGAAGTTACTTCAAGCGGCATGAGCAGTTTAACGCGAGTAACTTTTTCAATAATCGACTGGGAGTGCCGAAGTCGCGCTACCGCTTCAACACCTGGAACTACTATATCGGCGGGCCGGTGACCATACCGGGCAAGTTCAACACCAAGCGGGAGAAGTTATTCTTCTTTTTCTCGCAGGAGTATTGGCCGTTGAAGGTCAGCCGGCCGGTGGGCCAGTTGACCGTGCCCACCGAACTCGAACGCGGCGGCGACTTCTCCCAATCTCTTGACCTGAACAACCGGCTGATCGCGATCCGCGATCCATCAACGGGCCAGCCTTTTCCGGGCAACCGGATTCCGGCCAACCGTGTCGATCCGAATGGCCAGGCGCTGCTGAAGTTTTTCCCGGCGCCGAATTTCTTTGACCGCGGCATCTCCGCCGGGCGTTACAATTATGTGTTCCAGACCGACAACAACACCCCGCAGCGGACCGAAACGCTGAAGATCGATTACCACCTGAACTCAAACAACCTGTTTTTCTGGAACTACACGGCGTACTCCGACGTGCAGGAGGGCGCCATCGGAATCCCCTCCTCCGGCGGCACCAACTGGCCGCAGATGCGCAAGACCTTCGACAACCAGGGCAAGAGCCTCATCGGGCGCTACCAGCGCATTCTCTCGCCGACGCTGATCAACGAACTGACGGTGGGCTTCATTCACCGCCCCGCCGACGACGTCGTGAACGAAGAAGAAGTGCGGCGCAACCAGCGCGACACCATCGGCTACCGCCTGGGCCAGTTCAACCCCTCCGCGAACCCGCTGAAGATGATCCCGAACGCCAGCTTCGGCGGCGTGAGCAATCCCGCCAATCTCACCATCGAAGGGCGCTTCCCACTGAAGACGACGCACGATTCCTTCAGCCTGACCAACAACGTCACAAAGACGCTGGGGGCGCATTCTCTCAAGGCCGGGATCTACTACGACCGCATCTGGCGCAACGCCTCGAACGCGGTGGTCTTCAACGGCAACTTCGATTTCGGGCGCAACGTGAACAATCCGCTCGATACCGGCTACGCCTACTCGAACGCCGCGCTCGGGTCCTTCAACAGCTACACCGAAGCGTCCAACCGCCCGTTCCTGCATTTCCGGGTGAGCAACGTGGAATGGTTCGCGCAGGATAACTGGAGGGTGGCGCGGCGCCTGACGTTGGATCTCGGCATGCGGTTCGCGATGGTCCTGCCGCTGTTTGAGAAGGACAACCTGGTGTCGGGCTTCGTCCCCACGCGCTTCGATCCCGCGCGCGCCGTGCAGTTGATTACCCCGGCGCGCGTCGGCAACACGCGCGTCGGCACGCACCCGGTCACGGGCCAGGTGTTTCCCGCCGCGAATATCGGGGCGATCGCTCCCGGCACCGGCGATCCCGCCAACGGGCTGGTGGTGACGGCGAGGGAGCCGGATTACCCGCGTTCGCTCATCGACAACCGCGGCGTTCACTTCGGGCCGCGGGTGGGATTCGCCTACGACGTCTTCGGCAACTCGCGCACGGCGGTCCGCGGCGGTTTCGGGATGTTCTACAACCGGCAGAATCTGGACGCGGTGCTGAACCCTTTCACCACCCAGTCGCCGCTGGTTGAGACCCCCGTCATTACCTTCGGAACAATGGCGACGCTGCTCTCCTCCTCGGGACTTCTGACGCCGCAGAACATTCTGGGCGTCGATCGCGCCGGACATGTGCCGACGGTCATGAACTTCAGTCTCTCCATCCAGCAGCAGGTGGGTTTTGCGACCGTCGTCGACATCGGCTACTCCGGCTCTCTGGCGCGCCATCTGATGTGGCAGCGGAACCTCAACGCCATCCCCTTCGGCGCCAACTTCGACCCCCGCAACGCGGATCCGACGGTGGCCAACGCCCCGCTGCCGGCGCCCTTCCTGCGCCCCTTGCGCGGCTACAACAACATCAACTTCCGCGAGTGGGCGTCCTCGTCCAACTACCACTCGCTCCAGGCCAGCGCCAACCGCCGTTTCGCGCGCGGGTTGCAGTTCGGCGTCTCCTGGACCTGGTCGAAGGCCATGGACTTCAACGACAACGATACCGAGAGCGTGAGCACGCTGGTGCCGGTGCGGGTCTGGAATTACGGGCTGGCTTCGTTCGACCGGACACACGTGCTCAAGGTGAACTGGCTGTGGGACGTGCCCAACTCGGGCTTGGCGAACCCGCTGGCGCGGCGCGTGCTCGACGGCTGGCAGGTCTCCGGCATCGCGAGCTTCGTCAGCGGGGCGCCGCTCGGGGTGGGCTTCAGCACCACCACCGCCATCGACATTACGGGGTCGCCCACCGACGGCGCGCGCATCGTGGTGACGGACAACCCCGTGCTGCCCAAGAGCGAGCGCACCTTCAGCCGCAACTTCCGCACCGAGGTGTTCCGGCTGCCGGCGCGCGGCACCTACGGCAACGCGGCCAAGAACATCCTGCGGGGTCCGGGCATCAATAACTGGGACATCGCGGTCTTCAAGTTCCCCGAGAACACGGCGAAGAACTACATCAAGCGCGTCGTGGGCCTGCCCAAGGAGAGCGTGCTGGTGCGGGACGGGAACGTGGTGATCGACGGGGTCGTGGCGCGCAAGCCGTGGCCCGTGCAGAAGGCCCTGTGGCGTCGCTGCGACTCGTCCGAGACACGGGGGCGTTGGGTGCCCGGCACCCCGAGCCTGTGGACGCGGGAGGACGGGCGGCTCGAGGTCGATTGCGGCGCGTCGCCCCAGGCCGAGATGTGCAGCTACGAGCACCAGATCCTCGCCTACGAGGAAGCGCACTTCCAG
>CAKZVG010000435.1 GCA_937921835.1 uncultured Bryobacteraceae bacterium
GGCTTGCCGCCTTCGGTGGCGGTCGGCGCGTACAGCCGCACCAGTTCCGGCGTGCGCGGCACGTCGGGCTGCCAGCCCAGCCAGACCAGCGTGAAACCCTGCTCGAGCAGCATGCGGTCGCCGAAGTGCCCGGCGGTCCTGGGATCCCGGGACGCGGCGGCGAGGTTGAAACTGCTCAGCATGCTTTTTCCGCCGCGGTTGGACACCTCGTAAAGCACCACGCCGTTTCCCCGGGCCGGGTCGCGCGGCTTGAGCATATAGAGGTCGGAGGAGAACTCCACCAGCCCGGCGGCGTTGCGCGGCGCCAGGGCGATATCGCAGATGATGCGGTTGGCCGGCAGTTGCGGGTCCACCGCGAAATGCACCTTCGCGACGATGCGTTCATACGGTCCGGCGGCCCCCATGGGCGCGCCTTCCAGTACGTCGGAACGCTCTTGGACATGCACGCTGGCGACTCCGGCCGGCAGCACGGCGGCCAGCGCCAGGGCCGGCCAGCAAAGATGGAATCGCATGCGGACTATGATAGCGGGAGTTCGTACTCCTTGTGGCGCGGGCGGGTCAACAGGGGCTTGGCCTCCTGGCCGCTTTCGAAGGCTTCGGCGGCCGGATTCGAGCGCAGCCGCCGTCCGGGCCGTCCCGCCAGCGCATCCAAGCGGAATGCAGCCTGGAATGGCGGGGACGCGCGGGACGCGGTGCACGGCATGGGCGAGCGCGCGCTGGCCGTCGAGATCCCTGGCGCGGGCAAGGCGGCGGCTAAGTCAGCTTCGCGACGACTTCCCGCACCTGAGCCGCGTGTCCGGCGGGCTTCACCTTAGTGAAGATCTCGACGATGCGGCCCTGACGGTCAATGACGAAAGTGGTGCGCTCGACGCCCATGTAGGTCTTACCATACATGTTCTTTTCCTTCCACACGCCGTAGGCTTCGGCGGCGGCATGCTCGGTGTCGGCCAGCAGCGTGAAGGGCAACGAGTACTTGGACCGGAACTTGGCCAGGGCGCTGACGGGATCGGGCGAGACGCCGACCACCTCGACGCCATAGCGCGCGAAGGTGCGGGCGTCATCGCGAAATTCGCACGCCTCGGTGGTGCAGCCGGGCGTGTCGGCCTTCGGATAGAAGTAGAGAACGACGTTCTTGCCGCGCAGATCGGAGAGCTGGAACGGCTGGCCGGCTTCGGTGGTGAGCTGGATTTCGGGCGCCGGGTCGCCGGGCTTGAGTGCTCCCGGGGATTTCGAATCAGTGGCCATACCCAATTATAGATTCGCCGGAGGTGAGGACGGCTCCGTTTCCGGCGAAGATGACGCCAGGCTGCCGGAGATTGTAGACTGGAAGAAGTTCCCGAGGAGGATGACCGGCCATTATGAAAGGGTTTCGCAGTGCCTTGGCGTGCGCCGCCGCGACGGTGCTTGGAGCCGGCTTGCTGGCGGCTCAGAAGGGAGCGGGCGACGTCGCCAAGGGCAAGGAGGTGTTCGAGCAGTGCGCGGTCTGCCATTCGCCGGACACCGACGAGAAGAAGATGGGACCGTCGCTTAAAGGCCTGTTCAAGAAGGCCAAGATGACCAACGGCAAGAAACCCACCGACGCCACCGTGGGTGCGGTCATCGACGCGGGCGGCAACGGCATGCCGGGTTACAAAGACATTCTCTCGGCGGACGAACGCAAGCACCTGATGGCGTACCTGAAGACCCTGTAGCATTTGACGGCGTTCGCGCCGTCACGCTACAGTAAGAAAGAACCTGCGGGTTACCGTTTTTCCGTCCCCATCGTCTAGCCCGGCCTAGGACATCGCCCTTTCACGGCGGTAACGGGGGTTCGAATCCCCCTGGGGACGCCACCTTCCAGCCTTGCGGCGCGGGCCCGGCGGCCAATCCGTACCCCACCTTCCATATTTTCCGGAAAAACCTACAATCAAGCGTCACAGGAAGCGGTTTTCCGCATCTTCAAATCCGGAGTTTTTCCATCATGGATACTTATGGCTGGTTGCTGGACCCCTCCCGTTGCATCGAATGCCGCGCTTGTGAAGCGGCCTGCAAGAACTGGAACGGGGTGGAAACAGGCGTACAGATCTTCTATCGCCGGGTCCGGGTCGAGGAAACAGGACAATTCCCCAATGTACGGATGCGGGCGCTGTCACTGGCCTGTCATCATTGCGAAAACCCTTACTGCCTGAGAGCGTGCCCGGTGGCCGCCATCTGGCGGCGCGAGGACGGCATCGTGTTGATCGATCAGGAGAAATGCGTGGGCTGCCGGATGTGCGAAAAGTTCTGCCCCTACGGGGCCCCGCAATTCAACGTCCGGCGCCAAAAGATGGAGAAGTGCACCCTGTGCGCCGACCGCATCGACCAGAAGCTGGAGCCGGCCTGCTCCACGCTGTGTCCCACCGGCGCGCTGAAGTTCGGCAAGTGGGACGAGTTGCGGGGCAAGGGCAGCGACCGGCTGAGCGGTTTTGCCAACCCGGCGCAGACGTGGCCGCATATCCGGTTCACGCAGTCGGCGTGGGCGGGAAGGCAGGCGTAAGGAGGCGGATCATGGCGATGACACGACGAAACTGGATGAGGCTGACGAGTTCGGCCGGCGCGGGGGTGCTCGGTGGCTGTCCCCTGCTTGGAGCTTTCGAGGAGTACTTCCGGCCCGCGGCCGCCAGCGCGGCCAATGTGCAGACCATCACCACCGCCTGCGGCATTTGCAGCCCGGCTTGCGGCATGAAGGCCACCGTTGAGGATGGCGTACTGCGGTTTCTGGAGGGTCTCCCCGGCGACGCGCACGGCCACGGCCACCTATGCGGCAAAGGCGCCTCGGGCGCGGGTTTTCTCTACGACCCGGACCGGCTGAAGTATCCCATGAAGCGCACCAACCCGGTCAAGGACGTGGATGCCGATCCGGGCTGGGTACGCATCACCTGGCAGGAGGCGCTGGACACCATCGCCGCGCGCATGCGGAACGCGCTGGATCAGTCCGGTCCCGAGGCGCTGCTGTTCGTGACGCTCCCGGCGCCGGACCTCTGGCTGCGCTTCATGAACTCGATCGGGGTGGTGAACCGCATCGACCACATCGATGAGTGC
>CAKZVG010000436.1 GCA_937921835.1 uncultured Bryobacteraceae bacterium
TATACCACCGAGGGTCTGATCGAGGCCATCCTGCGGGCCGGCTGAGAACTCCGCACGCCCGCGGCAACTCCATGGCCTGCCTCACCCGGCGGCCGGGTCGATTTCACGCTGCCGGCCGCCGGCGCAACGCCGGGCTAGCCCGCGGCCGCGTACACCGCTTCCGCCGCCGCGCGGCCGCTGCCCTTGGGCTGGAATCCTTCGGCCCGCAGGCAGGCTTCAAAGGCGTCGAGCAGCGCCAGGACGTTCTCCTCGGTCGCCAGCGGACCCATGATGCCCACCCGGAACACCTTTCCGGCCAGCGGCCCGAAGCCGCCCAGCACTTCCATGTCGTACTCGGCGAGCAGCCGTTTCCGCACCTTCAGGTCGTCGATCCCGTCCGGCACGCGCGGCGTATTCAGATTCCAGATCCGGTGTCCCTCGGCGACGTGCATGGCCAGCCCCAAGGCCTCCATGCCGGCCACGAAAGCGGTGTGCGCCCGGTAGTGCCGCGCCCAGCGGTTCTCGACGCCCTCTTCGGCGATGGCCAGCAGCGCCTCGCGCAGCGCGTAGAAGCTTGAGATCGGAGCGGTGTGATGATAGCGGTGCGCCCCGTCGTAGTATTCGTCCAGCAGCTTCAGGTCGAGGTACCAGGTCCGCGGCGCGCCGGAACGGGCGCGCAGGCGCTCGAGAGCCAGCGGCGAGAGCGTCATTGGCGCCAGTCCCGGCGGGCAGCTCAGCCCCTTCTGCGTGCAGCTATAGGCGATGTCGATCCCGGTCTGGTCCACCTGTACGGGCATGGCGCCCAGGCTCGTCACGGTGTCGGCGATCACCAGCGCGCCCACCTCGTGCGCGGCTTGCGCGATGGCCTTGCCGGGCTGAAAGACGCCGGTGGACGTCTCGGCCTGCACGAAGGCCACCAGTTGCGGCTTCTCGCGGCGCACGAACTCCGCCGCTTCCTCGTCGGCGAACCACTCGCCCCAGGCTTTCTCGAAGCGCACCACCTGCGCCCCATAGCGCCGTCCCATTTCCGAGATCCGGTCGCAGAAATAGCCGTTCGCGAAGACCGCGAACTTCGCGCCGGGTTCGGCGAAATTGGCCACCGCCGTTTCCATCCCGGCGCTCCCGGTGCCTGAGATGGCCATGCTGAAGTCGTTGGCGGTCCCGAAAACGCTTTTCAGCAGGTTGCGGATGTCTTCGACGACTTGAAAGAAGTAAGCGTCCAGGTGCCCGACAATGGGGGTGGACATGGCGCTATAAACGCGCGGCTCCACCATCGTGGGACCCGGGCCAAACAGGAGCCGCCGCGGGGGCTTGAGAGGAGGTAGCGAAACGGGCATATCGACATAATCCTAGCACCCCGGACCCGTCCCGCCCCGCGCACCCGCACCGCCGCGCCGGTCCTCACACCCGCGGCAGTTCATATCCGGCGCGGTAGGTCTTCTCCAGCCGCGCGTTCGCTTCGCGGTCGGCGCCGAAGGTTTCCGTCTTGGGGTCGAAGCGCACGTCCCGCCCCAGATGGTGGCAGATGTTGCCCAGATGGCACAGCGTCGTGCTGAGCCGCCCGATCTCCACGTCGGCGTTCGGCAGCGCCCGGCTGCGCATGCACTCCAGGAAATTCTGCTCGTGGGTCATCGGGGCGGCCTCGCCCGACGCCACGATCTCGTTCTTCGGCCCGAATACGCGCCACCCGGCGCGGTCCACGACCAAGGTCGCGTCGGTCCCGTAGAAGGCCGTACCGGCGCCCGCCCCTTCGATCGGGTGGTGATTGGCGAAGCTTTGCAGTTCCCACACCAGCAGGAACTTGCCGTAGTCGTAGGTGATCACCTGCGTGTCCGGCACCTCCTTGGCGTCGTCCAGCCAGTAGATCGAGCCGTGCCCGGACACCTTCGTGGGCAGCGAGTTCTCCTTGCCCAGCAGCGCCTGGATTCCCATCAGCGCCACGTCCAGCATGTGCACGCCCTGGTTGCCCAGTTCCGAAGTGCCGTAGTCCCAGAAGAAGCGCCAGTTGTAATGGAAGCGGTTCGGGTTGAAGGGCCGCTTGGGCGCGGGCCCCAGCCACTGCTCGTAGTCGGCGCCCGCCGGCGGCGCGCCATCGGGCGGATTGCCGATGGAGCTGCGCACCTGGCACATCCAGGCCCGCACCAGGCACAGCTTGCCGAGCTTGCCGGAGCCCACGAACCGCGCCGCCTCGTGGAAGTGCGGGCCGCTGCGCCGCATGGTGCCCACCTGCACCACGCGCTTGTATTTGCGCGCCGCGTCGCGGATCATCTGGCCCTCGCGGATGGTCTGCGAAAGCGGCTTCTCGAGGAACACGTCCTTGCCGGCGTGGATGGCGTTGAGCGCCATGTGGGTGTGCCAGTGGTCCGGGGTGGCGATGATGACCGCATCGATGTTGCGGTCGTCGAGCACCCGCCGGTAATCCTTCACGTAGGCCGGCTTGTGCCCCTGCGCCTCCTCGATCATGGGCGACACGGCGGCGTGGATGGCGTCGTCGATGTCGCAAATGGCCGCGATGCGCGCGCCCGCGGCGATGGAGCGCCGCGCCACGCCTTTCCCCTGGTTGCGCGCGCCGATCAGCGCCAGCGAGATCCGGTCTCCGGCGCCCAGCGCGGCGGGGTTCAAATTGACCGCCGCGGCGGCCGCCGAGGCGCTCTTCAGGAAGGCCCGGCGTCCCGCCGGATGGTCCGTGTTCGGCATGTCGAATCTCCTCCCCTAGAGAGTACTCCCGAACGCGCCCCTCGCGGGGGGGGGCGGCCCGTTGTGTTGCACAATGGGAGGGGCGTCCCGATGCCCGACCAACTGTATCTTTCCTGCTGGCTGCGCGGCTTCTCCGCCAACAACATGCTGCGCCAT
Organism: uncultured Bryobacteraceae bacterium; assembly: GCA_937921835.1. Classification (GTDB taxonomy): domain Bacteria; phylum Acidobacteriota; class Terriglobia; order Bryobacterales; family Bryobacteraceae; genus CAKZVG01. The sequence goes on from CAKZVG010000436.1 coordinate 2,833, forward strand.
TTCGAGCGCCTGCTGCGGCTGTTCCCGCACTCGCGCCTGGCGCCGGGCGCCACGTTGCGCCTGCGCGCGGTGGACCTGGCCGAGCCCGAACTCCTGGAGCGCCGCTTTCCCGACGCCGCGCGCGTCGAGGAGATCCTCGCCGCCGCGCAAGAATTCCGCCACCCCGACATCGCCGCCGAAGTCGAGACCGCCTGGGACCTCTGGCAGCTTCGGGACGAGTGGCGCCTCACCCCGGCGCCGGCGCGCCTGTCCTGCTTCGGGCCGCGCTTTGAATCCGAAGCCGGCGAGCACCTGCGGGTGGACTTCGGATTGGACTCTCACTTCCTCCCCCAGCCGGAATACCCCGAAGGCCTGAAGATGGTGCGCTCGAACATCACCAGCCTGCTGCGGCTGGTGCGCTCGCTTGACGAGGGGCTCGCCATCGAACGCCGGCAGCTTTGGTCGGAGTCCGGCGAAAACTTCGCCGAGCGGCTTCAATCCGCTTTGCGTTGAGGCAGGCCGCCCGCGGCCGCCGCCCTGGCGGCGCCCTCCGGCTGTCGCTCCAGCAACTCGCGCAGCATCCCGGCCAGCATGCGCGGCGCGAAAGGCTTCTGAAGAAACGACAGCCTCCCCTGGACCGTTTCCGGAAAACGTGCCGGGTTTACGGGGTAGCCGCTGCAAACCAGCGCCCGCGCACTCCGGCTCGCGCCGAGAATCTTGCCGAGCAACTCCTCACCGGACATGCCGGGGAGATTCAGGTCCACCATGACCAGCGGGTAGGCGTCCGGTTGGGCCGCGAACAGTTCCCAGGCCTCCTCCGCCTTCGAACAGGCTTGCACCTCGAAGCCCAGCCTGCCGAGATAGCGCTCCAGCAGCCGCAACAGCGGAAGCTCGTCGTCCACCAGCAGCAGTCTTGCCGGCCTCACCGGGTTCACCCCTTCCGCGCCGCTGCCCAATCCGCTATGATCGCCTCAGATATGCGAGCGCACACCGAATACCTTACTTTTCGCACCGAAAATCACCGCGAGTATATTAACATAACACCACAAGTCGAGGCGGCACTGAAAAAAAGCGGCATCCAGGAGGGAATGATTCTGGTCTCGGCCATGCACATTACGGCCGGCGTCTGGGTGAACGACGCCGAGGGCGGGCTGCTTCAGGATATCGACGACTGGCTCGAGAAACTGGCGCCCTTCCGCCGCGATTACCGCCACCACCGTACCGGCGAGACCAACGGCGATTCGCACCTCAAGAGCCTGCTGGTTCACCACCAGGTGATCGTGCCCGTCACCAACGGCAAGCTCGATTTCGGCCCCTGGCAGCAGGTCTACTACGCCGAGTTCGACGGCCAGCGGCCCAAACGCGTGATCATCAAGGTGATGGGCGAGTAGCGCCATGCTGGCCGGAATCGCCGCTTTCCCCAAGTGCTACCTGGAGGAAATCGCCGGCCGGCGTGGCATGTCCGTGTTCGACTGGATCAGGATGGCGCGCTCGCTCGACGCCGACGGCCTGGAGATGTACGAAGGTTTCTTCACCAGCCTCGATCCGGTTTATCTCGACGCCGTGGGCGAAGCCATCGCGGGCGCCGGCTTCGCCATGCCCATGCTGTGCTGCTCGCCGGACTTCACCAACCCGGACGCGGACGCGCGCCGTCGAGCCGTCGAGCACCAGGCGGAAATGATCGCCGTGACCCGCCGTCTGGGCGGAGCGCGCGCCGTCTGCCGCGTCCTCAGCGGGCAGCGTTATCCCGAGACCGGACGCCGCCAGGGTCTCGAGTGGGTGGTGGAGGCGATCGAACAATTGCTCCCCGTGGCGCGCGAGCACGACATCGTGCTCGGCATCGAGAACCACTACAAGGACGGCTTCTGGCGCTATCCGGAATTCGCCCAGAAGATGGACGTATTCCTCGAACTGCTGGAGGCGGTTCCGGACCGCCGCCACTTCGGCGTGCAGTACGATCCCTCCAACGCCATCGTCGCCGGCGACGATCCCATCGAGTTGCTGCGGCGCGTGGCCGGGCGCGTCGTCAGCATGCACGCCAGCGACCGCTACCTGGCTGAAGGCGCCACGCTCGAAGAACTGCGGCAGTCCGACGGCACCCTCGGCTACTCGCCCCACCTGCGCCACGGCGTGACCGGCAAGGGACTGAACGATTACGACGCCATCTTCCGGCTTCTCGCCGCGCAGGGCTATTCGGGCTGGATCAGCATCGAGGACGGCATGAACGGCATGGAGGAGATGGCCGAGTCGCTCGCCTTTCTGCGCCGCATGGCGGCGAAGTACTTCGGAGGCGCTTGACGTGCGCCGCCTGCGCACGGGACTGGCCGGCTGCGGCAAAGTGGGCCACACTCACGCCGCCGCGCTCACGAGCCTTCCCGAGAGCGAGTTCGCGGCGGTGTGCGACGCCGATCCGGGGCGCGCCGCGGCCTTCGCGCAGCACTACCGCGCGCGGGCCTTCGCAACCCTTCCGGAAATGCTTTCCGGCGCCCGGTTGGACGCGCTGATTGTCGCCACTCCCCACCCGGCGCACGCCGCCGCGGCCGTGCCCGCGCTGGAGCGCGGCGTCCATGTCCTGGTCGAGAAGCCGCTGGCG
>CAKZVG010000437.1 GCA_937921835.1 uncultured Bryobacteraceae bacterium
CGCCAGCGGCGCCCGCCAGCCGTCGTAGGTCTCGATGTAGGGACGCTCGCCGACGATCGGGAAATTGAACGCGCCGCCCAAACCGAGCGGCGTGCCGCTCATGTAAGCGTGCACGGAGCCGATCCGCCAGCCGCCCAGGGCGCGCGACAGCGGACCGGTTCTAAGGAAGCGGCGTCCACGCCCGAAGGGGAGTTCGCCGATCCAGTTGATCTTGAGCTCATGGGTGCGGTCCGACATCGAGAGCGACTTCTCCAGGCGGCGGTTGAAATGGTCAATCGCCGCCGCGCCGCCCCAGGTGCTTTCGGCGTCGGTGAAGGCTTTCGACAGAACGTAGGAGGCGTCGACCAGCAACCCTTTGTAGTAGTTTCTGGTCAGCTTGACCAGCAGCGAGTGGTAGCTCGAATGGCCGCTGTGGTCGCCGCCGCCGTTGGTCGTGTTGATGGTGTTGTATTGCGGGAAGGGCCGCAGCAAACGCTCGAGATTGTTGTTGATGTTGAAGCTCGCGTATGGGACCGGGTAGGCGGCCTTCTGCGCGGCGGTCAACAGCGCGTAGCGGCGGTTGAGCGTGTTCCGTCCGGTGACGGTGAAGATGCTCAGCTCGGGCGGCAGCTTGTTAATGTCCACCTGGTTGTAGTTCAGCAGCCCGGCGATCAGATGCGTTCCCACCTGCGCGCTGTAGCCGAATTCGAGCAGCGTGTTGGTGGCGAGCTGCCGCTGGATGGTGGCCGTCCAACTCAGAATCTCGGGCAGGCGGCTGGCTTCCTTTCCCTGCCACCAGTGGGCTTCGGCGTCGTTTGAAAACGCCGGATCGAGGACCGGCGGACGGATCCAGGGCGGCATGCCGCCGGACAGCGTGAACGTGCTTTGGACCCCGTTGAACTGGTCGGGGAAGGTAAGAATCTGCGCGAAGCCGTGGAAGTGCGAGGATCCGGTGACCGTCCGCACCGCCCCGAAACTGCGCGCGCCCGACATGCGCAGCACCGTCCGGTTGTCGAGGCGGTAGGCCAGGCCGAGGCGCGGACCCCAGCCCCCGTACCAGCCGGGAGGAATCGAGCGGCGGCCGATGCGGCCCTCGCCGAAACCGCAGAAGACCAGCGCACCGGGCCGGCCGTTGGCGCCGGGGTTGGGCACGGTGGGATCGAAGTCCGAGCACTCGTCGTTGTCGTTCAGCGGCGGCAGGTTGTACTCGAAGCGCAAGCCCAGCATGAGCGTGAAACGCCGGCTGACGCGCCAGTCGTCCTGAAGGAACATGGCGCGGTAGCGCCAGCGCATGGCCACGAAGCGCGGCGTGGTGAGGTTGCCGGTGGCGGCTTCCCCCAGCAGGAACGAGGCGAACGGCGAGCCGCCGGACTGCACGGCGTCGCCCTGGCGGCGGTCGCCCGGCAGCGCGGTCATGTTGCGGTTGAAGGCGGCGCGTCCGGCCACCTGCTGATTGCCGATGCCGTTGTAGGGACCGAGTTCCCACTGATAGCCGGCCTTGATGGCGTGCTTGCCGGTGTTGAACATGATCTGCTCGTTCATCGAGTAGACCGGGTTCTCTGATCCGTTGTAGCCGAGGCCGGTCCATGTGCCGTAATCGGTGATGGCCAGAATGGGCAGATTGGCGTCGCAGTTGGGCACGTTGGGAATGCAGATGCCCTTCTCCTTCCAGCCCTTGCCCCAGGCGATCGAACTGCCGCCGTCCACGAACCGGTTGATGCCGATGAAGAAGCGGTTGAACAGGCGCGGCGAGATGGTGTAGTCCCAGCTTGCCCGGTAGACCGGCGAGGTCTGCTTGTCGTACTGGAAGGTGTTGAAGATGTCCGGGATTCCGGGCGGCCCGGTGGGACCCGGGGCGGTGTAGCGCCGCGTGAAGCCGTAGTAGAAATTCAAACGGTGGAAAGCGGTGAGGACGTGGTCGATCTTGACGCTGTACTTGTTGATCGGCCGCACGCTGGTGCCGCCCTGCCAGTAGTTCTCGTACAGATACTCCGGAGTGCCAGGGACGACGTCGTTGCGGTTCGGCTTGCGCGACTCCGAGGCGATGGCGGCGATCCGGCGGCTGATGGGATCGAAGCGCGAGACGGGGATCTGGTTGCCGGGAAAGGGCAGGCGGTCGAAGTTGGTCGAGTCCGGGATGGGGACGGTGGTTCCCGGATCGTAGACCGTGATCGGGGCGTAGGTGCCGTCGGCGCGCCGGTTGCGTCCCACCAGGTTGCTGAAATCGCCTTTGTAGAACTCCAGTGGCGGCACGGCGGTGGTGTCGGTGCGTCCTCCGACGCGGTTGCGGAAGCCCTCGTAGGAGACGAAGAAGAAGGTCTTGTTGCGGCCGTCGTAGAGCTTGGGAATCACCACCCGGCCGCCGGCCGTGCCGCCGAAGTCGTGCTGCTTGTAGGCCGGGACGGTACGGTTGAAAAAGCCGCGGGAATCGAAGAAGTCGTTGCGGACGAAATCGAACAGCGTTCCGTTGAAGCGGTTGGTTCCGCCGCGCGACACGAAGGTGATCATCCCGCCTCCGGCGCGTCCGTACTCGGCCTTGAAGCCGTTGGTCTCGACCGTGAACTCGGTGATGGCGTCGAGCGAGGGGGCGTTGACCGAGGCCCAGGAAACGGAGCCGGCTCGGTTGGTCCCGGCCGAGGTGCCGTCCAGATAGACCCCGAAGCTGCCCGCCTGCCCGCCCGCGATGCGGAACTCGGCATCGCCCTCGTTTCGCACTCCGGCCGCCATGGAGGCCAGGTCGAAGGGGTTGCGGATGTCCTCGGAAACCACCGTGGGCAACTCGTCGATCATGCGGTTGGTGACGGAGCTGATTAGCTTGGAGTCGTCAATTGAAAGCTGCGCCCCGTGTGCGACCACCTCCACGGTCTGCTGCACACTGCCCACTTCAAGGGTGGTGTCGACGCGCGTGGCGCCGCCCGCGCTGACCACGACTCTCTCGTGCAGCGCGCTTTTGAAGCCTTCCATCTCGACCACGATCCGGTACTCACCCACCGGAACCGACGGCAGAGTGAAGTCGCCCGACTCCCCTGCGACGACCTTGTGCGGCACGCCGGTGCTCAGGTGTGTGGCGGTGACGCGCGCCTTGGGAATCACCGCGCCGGCGGGATCGGTTACCGTTCCCGTCAGGACGCCGCGATCGGACTGGGACCAGGCCAGGGCCGCTGTCAGAATCCCGGCGGCCAGGAGGGTTAACAGTTTCCGCTGTGGCATGTGCATCCCCCTCGCGCTTGTTACGGCTTACAACCCGGCGCCGCCCGAGCCGCGCCGCGTTCGATATCATAATGCAGCCGCGGCCGCAACGCCAGCGCCGCGCGCCGGGCTCACAGTAGAATCGGGATGAGCGCGCGCGTGCGCGGGCTTTCAAGAGGAGAGAACGATGAGACTGACTGCTCCCGGACGGCGGGATTTTCTGAAGATGGCGGGGCTCGGCCTGGCGCCGGGGCTGGCGCGGGGCGCGGCGCGGAAACCGCCGAACGTGGTCATTATTTTCCTCGACGATTCCGGATACGCCGATTTCCGCCCGTTCGGCACGCCGGACTATCCCACGCCGAACGCCGCGCGGCTGGCCTCCCAGGGGTGCCGGTTCAACAATTTCTATGTGCCGCAAGCGGTCTGTTCAGCTTCGCGGTCGGCGCTCATGACGGGCTGCTATCCGGAACGCACTAAAGTGTTCGGGGCCCACGGCCCGCGCGCGCGGGGCCTCGACCCCAGCTTCGCCACCATGGGCGAGGTCCTCAAGGCTGTGGGATACAGGACCGCGGTCTTCGGCAAGTGGCATCTGGGCGATCAGCCGGAGACGCGGCCACCGGCGCGCGGCTTCGACGAATCCTCCGGGCTGATGTACTCCAACGACATGTGGGAGTTCCATCCCGAGAACCCGCAGGCTTACGCCAAGTACCCGCTCCAGTATTGGAAGAACGGAAAGATCACCATCGAGCGCGTCACCAAGGAGCATCAGCGGATGCTCACCACCTGGAGCACCGAGCACGCGGTCGACTTCATCGCGCGCAACCGCAACAACCCCTTCCTGTTGTACGTGCCCCACTCGATGCCGCATGTGCCGCTGTTCGTGAGCGACAAGTTCCAGGGCAAGTCCGGCAAGGGGCTTTATGCCGACGTGATGATGGAAATCGACTGGTCGGTGGGCGAGATCATGAAGGCGCTCCAGGCGGCGGGCGTCGAAAACAACACGCTGGTCATCAAGACTTCCGACAACGGCCCCTGGACCTCCTACGGCAACCACGCCGGCACGACGCCCTACCGCGAGGCTAAGGGTACCAGCTTCGACGGCGGCGTACGCAGCGCCTGCACCATCCGCTATCCGGGGCGCATCAAGCCCGGCTCTTCATCCAACCGCGCCTTCTGCTCCATCGACCTGCTGCCGACCATTGCCCACCTGGCCGGAGCGCCGCTGCCGAAGAATCCCGTGGACGGCAAGAACGTCTGGGACCTGATCGTGGGCAAGCGCGGCGCCAGGAACCCGCACGACTACTATCCCTTCACCACCGGCCCCAACTTCGAGGGCGTTCTCAGCGGCGACGGGCGCTGGAAGTTGCACTTGCCGCACAAATACCGGCAGGTGATCACGCCCGGCAACGACGGCGCGGCGGGCAAGTACCGCCAGGTGGATATCGAGCTGTCCCTCTTTGACATGGAGAAGGATCCGTTTGAGACCACCAACGTGATTGACAAATACCCGGCCGTGGCGGAGCGGCTGAAAGGATTCGCCGAGCGTCACCGGAAACAGTTCTTCGGGACAACGTCATGAGCCAGTCAAGACGGGGATTCCTGGCAAGCGCCGGCGTGGCCGCGGCCTCGCAGCGGCGGCGCTCCGGCCCTCCCAACATTGTTCTGGTCATCACCGACGACCAGGGCTACGGCGATCTGGCCTGTCACGGCAACCCCGTCATCCGGACGCCCCACCTGGACCGCCTGCACGCCGAGAGCGTTCGCTTCACGGATTTCCATAGCGACCCGCTGTGCGCCCCGACGCGCGCCGGTCTGCTTACCGGACGTTACGCCTACCGCGGCGGCGTGACCGCTGCCTTCGCCGGACGCTCCATCCTGCGCCGCGACGAGGTCACCATGGCGGAGTTGCTCCGCGCGGCCGGCTACCGCTGCGGACTGTTCGGCAAGTGGCACCTGGGAGACAACTACCCGTACCGCCCCAACGAGCGTGGCTTCGACGAGACCGTGGCGTGCTGGAGCGGCGGCGTCACTCAGGCCGCCGACTACTGGGGCAACGACTACTTCGACGACACTTACTGCCGCAATCTCCGGCCCGAAAAGTTCCGCGGCTACTGCACCGACGTCTTCTTCACCGAAGGCATCCGCTTCATGGAGCAGAACCGCAACCGCCCTTTCTTTCTCTTTTTGCCCACCAATGCGCCGCATGCGCCTTACCTCGTCGCGGAGCGCTACAGCGCGCCCTACCGCCAGCAGGGGCTTGCGCCCACCATCGCCGCCTTTTACGGCATGATTACCAACCTCGACGAAAACGTCGGCCGGTTGCGCAGGCGCATCGCCGGGCTGGGGCTGGAAAACGACACCATCCTGATCTTCATGACCGACAACGGCAGCGCGGCCGGTTCCGGTCCCGCGGCCGAGGGCGGCACGTTTCCGGGCTTCACCGCCGGAATGCGCATGCGCAAAGCTTCGAACTACGACGGCGGGCACCGCGTGCCGTTCTTCCTCCGCTGGCCGGGGGGCGGCATCGCGGGCGGGCGCGACGTCCATCACCTGGCGGCGCACATTGACGTGCTGCCCACGCTGCTGGAACTTGCCGGCATCGGGAACCCCCGCCAGATCGCCTTCGACGGCGCCAGCCTCGCTCCACTGTTGCAGGGCAAGCCGGGCTTTCCCGAGAACCGCACGCATTTCATCCAGCACCAGCAGTTTCGCGTGGACGGCGAGTTCCAGATGGAGAACCCCAAACCCTGGCTCAACTCGGCAGTGCTCACCAGGCGCTGGCGGCTGGTCAACGGCACGGAGCTTTACGACATCGGCGCCGACCCCGGGCAGAGCCGCGACATCGCGGGCAGCCATCCCGAGGTGGTGAAGCGGCTGCGCGGGAGTTATGAACAGTGGTGGGGCGACGTGACCCGCCGCTTCGACGAGTACCTGGAAATCACCGTCGGCTCCCCGCCGGAGTCCCCCAGCCGGCTGACCTGCTTCGACTGGCATGGCGGACTGGGTCCACCCAACCAGGAGGCCATCCGGAAAGCGCCCTGGACGAACGGCTTCTGGGCTATCGAGGTGGCCCAGGGCGGGCGCTATGAAGTCGTGCTGCGGCAGCAGCCGCCGGAAGCGGATTTCCCCATCGAAGGGCGGACCGCGCGGCTGAAGATTGGCGAAGTCGACGTCTCCAAGCCGGTCCCGGAGAAGGCGCGCGCCGTGCCCTTCGCGGTGGTGCTGCCGCCGGGGAAAACAAAAATGCAGACCTGGTTCACGGCCGCCGATGGCCGTTCCCGGGGAGCTTACTATGCCTACCTTCGATACCTTGGCCCCGCGAACCGCTGAGCCGGCCAGCCGCCGGCGATTCCTGGCCTCGGCCGCGGCGCCGCTCATCGTTCCCGGCTCGGCGCTGGGGTTGAACGGCGCGGTTGCGGCCTCGGACCGCATCACCATGGCCGCCATCGGCCAGGGGCCGCGCGGACAGTTCGTGCTGGGGCATTTCCTGGAACAGAAAGACGTCCGGATGGTGGCCGTCCGCGACTGCTTCGCCGAGCGGCGCGCCGCAGCCAAACAGATCGTCGACCAACACTACGGCAACGCGGACTGCGCCGCCTACCGCCTGCACGAACGCGTGCTCGAACGCAAGGACATCGACGCCATCCTCACCGCCGGCGGCGACCGCTGGCACGCCGTCATGAGCGTGCTGGCCTCGCGCGCGGGCAAGGACGTTTACTGCGAAAAGCCGATCGCGCTGACCATCGCCGAAGGGCGCTCGCTCATCGAGGCCACCCGGAAGAACAAGACCGTATGGCAGTGCGGGACGTAGCGGCGCTCCAACCCCACCTGGAAATTCGTGGTGGACGTGGTGCGAAAAGGGCGCATCGGGGCGCTGCGCGCCGTCACGGCGTCGTTCGGCGACGGTCCCTGGCGCCAGACCGGCGTTCCCGTCGAGGAACCCGCGCCCGATCCCGAGGTGTTCGATTACGACCGCTGGCTGGGACAGGCGCCCTGGGTCCCCGATTCGAAGCTGCGCGTGCGGTTGTGGCGCGTCAACTGGGCCACCGGCGCGG
>CAKZVG010000438.1 GCA_937921835.1 uncultured Bryobacteraceae bacterium
CCTGCACGGAATCCTGAACGGCGCCGACTACAGCGAGTGGAACCCGGAAAGCGATCCCCTCATTCCGGCCAATTACTCGGCCGCGGACCTGAGCGGCAAGCGGGTCTGCAAACGGGAACTGCTGCGGGAATTCGGTCTGCCCGGCGACGAACTGGAGCGCCCCGTGGTCGGGATCGTTTCGCGCTTCACCGCTCAGAAGGGCTTCGACCTGATCGCCGCGATCGCCGCCGAACTGGCGGCCGAGGATCTGTATCTGGTGGCGCTCGGAACCGGCGACCCCGAGTACGAGAAGCTGTTCCTGGATCTGGCCGCGGCCCATCCCGGCCGCGTCGCCGTGCGCATCGCCTACGACAACCGTCTGGCGCATTGCATCGAGGCCGGCGCCGACATGTTCCTGATGCCGAGCCGCTGGGAACCGTGCGGCCTGAACCAGATCTACAGCCTGCGCTACGGCACGGTGCCCATCGTGCGCGCCACCGGCGGGCTGGACGACACCATCGACGCGGATACCGGCTTCAAGTTCGCCGAGTACTCCGGCGCGGCCCTCGTGGGCGCGCTGCGCGCGGCGCTCGAGGCGTGGCGGAATCAGGACGCCTGGCGCGCCATGATGCTGCGCGGCATGGCCCGGGATTTCTCCTGGGACGCCTCGGCCGCTCAGTATTCGGCGCTTTACCGCAAGCTGCGGGGACTGGAGAATCCCGCCGCGGCCTGAATCCCCATGGGGCGATTTTTCATCACTAAGTTTGGAAACGCCACGCGCGTTTCCCGGCACTCACGAATGATGCGGCCCAGGCCGCGAATACCTTGGACAATCTAGCGGAGAGTTTCATGGCAGGCCAGAACGTACATACCTTTACCGACGCCAGCTTCGATCAGGAAGTGCTTCAGTCCGATATCCCCGTTCTGGTGGACTTCTGGGCTGAGTGGTGCGGTCCCTGCAAGATGATGGCCCCCACGGTGGACGCCATCGCGGCGGACTACGCCGGGCGGGTGAAGGTGGGCAAGTTGGATGTGGACAGCAACGGCGCGACCGCGGGCCGCTACCAGATTCGCGGCATCCCGACGCTGCTGCTCTTCAAGGGAGGAAAAGTCGTCGAGCAGGTGGTCGGCGCGGTCGGCAAGACCCAGGTCCAGAAGATGCTGGACGCGCACGTCTGATTTCGCCGTGCGCCGTTGACGCGGAGACCGCTAGCGGATTTCGACGCCGTCGATGTCCAGGCTGCCGATGAGCCGCACGAAGTTCCATTGGCGCAGCCTGAACCTGCCCGAGGAGACCTTGGAGACGTGCCCGGCGCCCAGCCGGAGGGTGTGCCAGACGCCATCCGCGGCGAGCGGCGTGGCGGGGCCGAGGTAGGCAACCTCCCCCGCCGCCCCGGGAGAACGGAATGCCAGCCCACGCGCTTTCCTGACAGCAGTGGAGGGCACGCTCTGTGTCCGCGCGCAGGCTTCGAGTACGATCCAATGCAGCTCGCTTCGGGCGTCGTCCACCTCCGCCAGGAAAAGAAGTCTCGCGCCGGGATCGGCGGTGCGGATCTTCATCTCCAGTTCGACTGGGTTTTCCATCCGCCGGATGGGTTCGCTTAAGAGCAGGTCGTGCTCCCACTCGCGGCCAGACGGCATGGCGCGCAGGCTCAGGTAACGGCCGCCTTCTCCGCCGGGCAGAACGCTTGCATTTGGCCAGCTTGCGGCGGCTGGGCTGGGACCGTCGAAGCTGTTGTCGAGCGTTGCCCGCCAGGGCCGCCGCTGGTCAGGCGATTCGGTGAGGATGAGCGCGCTGGAGGGTTTTAGCGCGATTTCGCCGGTCACTCTTTCTCCTTCGGGCGTGTACCAGGGGCGGCCGGGCCGGAAGCGCGTCTCAGGCTGGTCTTCGGGCAGCACCAGCACCAACCCCTTGCTGAAACGGCGCAGGTAGAGCCCATCGCGGCGCTCGAAGGGCGCCAGGGGAGTGCCCAGATCGAGGAAGTGGTCGGCGTACAAATCAAGTCCCGAAGCCCGCCCTCCCACCGTGGGAACCTGAAAGGTGCCGGCGTACTTGAACGTTGAGAGGGGACTGGCGCCGAGCAGGTAAGCGCCGTAGAGATAGCGCTGCCAGAGGTAATCCTCGTGGTAGCCGATGTACTCCCGCGGCGAACGGCCGCAGACCATGATGCGCGCCTCGGGGTGGCTGCGGATGGCCTGGATGAAGGGAAGGATGTGCGCGTCAAAGCGGGAGTCGGCGATCTTGCCGTGCTCGCCCGCGTCCACGCCTGGCAGGCCGAAAAACTCGATCTGCGCGCCGCCGGTGTACTTGAGCAGTTCCAACTGGTTCTCCAGCGTGGCGGCGCCTTCGACGTTCCACAGACCGTTGAAGAAGACGATCTTGTCCGGTCCCAGCCGTTCGCCGAGCTGCCGGCAAAACGCGTCGACTCCCAGGGCGAATTCGCCGGTGGCGTCCGGATTCTTTTTCGCCCAGCCCGCCAGGAAGCCCGGTTTTAGTTCATTTGGCCGCCGGTGGAAGGCGTCGAAGGCAACGCCATCGGCGCCAGTGGATTCGACCATGGCCGCCACCCGCCCGGTGAGCCAGTTCCGGTACTCCTCGGCCCGCAGGTCGCCGATGACCCTGCCGCGCTGGTCGCGCAGCAGGATCAGATCCCCGAGGTCCTCGATTCCTTCGAGAATGTCGTTCTCGAGGTTTCGCGAGTCGGGGGAGATCTTGCCGTACTTGGCGTAAAGCAGCACCTTCACCGCTGGGTTTGCCCGGTGGATGCGCCGGATGACCTCGGCAAGGGAGGTCCCGGCGGCTTCGCTGGCTTGTGGGCTGCGGCAAATGAGGATTTC
>CAKZVG010000439.1 GCA_937921835.1 uncultured Bryobacteraceae bacterium
GATGTCGGCGTCGCCGTCTCCATCCATGTCCAACGCCACGATGGACATGATCCAGCCGGTCTTGCGCAACTCCCTCCAGGTCCACGCCGCCAACTCGCGTGCCGCCGCCGGCGCCTCGAACCAGCCCAGGGCCGCGTTCACGCCCTTGCCGCCCGCCACCAGGTGCGGACCCGTGCCGCCCGCGATGCGCGCCGGTGTGGCGAACATCCACTGCATGCGGCCCTGCGCGGCGGGGAGCGCTTCCGTGGTCCAGGCGGACCCATCCAAATACTTCGCGCGCTCCCTGGGCGCCCAGTGCACGAAGATGGCGCGCTGCCGGCCTTCGCAGGAACTCACCACGTCCATCGCCCCGTCGCCGTCCAGGTCCACCAGCACCGCGTCTTCGGGCGATTCCACCCGGCCCACCTCCACCTTCGGCCACGCCTCACGCGCCCGGGCCGGGCCGGGGTTCAGATAGATCCGGACCGATCCACCCTCCTCCCACGCCGTGGCGATGTCGGCCAGCCCGTCGCCGTTGGCGTCGGCCAGCCGCACCCCGTCGGCGCCGCGGGAAGATGCGTCGATGGTGTGCCGCTTCCACTCCGCCGCGCACGGCCATTGCAGGCTGGCGAAGAGAGCGGCCAGGCAGGCGGCGGCTTGGAAACGCATGACCTCCACCTGCCCAGTATCACATGCCGGCGGCGGTTACTTGCCCTTGTTGAACCGGTCCTCCACCGCTTTCCAGTTGACCACGTTCCACCAGGCGCCGATATACTCCGGCCGCCGGTTCTGGTACTTGAGATAGTAAGCGTGCTCCCAGACGTCCAGGCCCATCACCGGGAACTTGCCCTCCATGATGGGGCTGTCCTGGTTGGCGGTCGAGTAGATGTCCAGCTTTCCGGCGGCGTCCTTCACCAGCCACGCCCAGCCCGAGCCGAAGCGCGTCGCCGCCGCCTGGCTGAACTTCTCCTTGAAATTGGCGAAATCGCCGAAGCTGGCCGTGATGGCCTGCGCCAGGTTCCCCACCGGGCTCCCGCCCGCGCCGGGTCCCATGATCTCCCAGAACATGCTGTGATTCACGTGCCCGCCGCCGTTGTTGCGCACCGCCGTGCGGATGCTTTCCGGCACGATGGCCAGGTTGCCGGCCAGCAGTTCCTCGACGCTCTTTCCCGCCAGCTCGGGCGCGGACTCGAGCGCCTTGTTGAGGTTGGCGACGTAAGCGGCGTGGTGCTTGCCGTGATGGATCTCCATCGTCAGCTTGTCAATGTGAGGCTCCAGCGCATCGAAGCCGTAGGGCAGCGAGGGAAGCGTGAAAGGCATCGTAGATTCGTCTCCTTGACTTGATCGCAGATTTGATACCGGGAACCCAGAATGAAACCGGAACCCGCCGGACCGGCCCGCGGACTGCTCCGCTAGCGCCGCCCTTCAGGTCCATCCATGAGATGAATTGGCGGCCGGGTTGGTTGCGGCCTTCTGCCCCAGGCCGCCCCCTCCGCCCGCCGGCCTGTCAATCCCCCGCCTTCTCCACCGCCACCCGCGCGTGCTCGGGCGTGTTGCGGGTCCACCAGCGGCCGAGCAGCGCGCTGAAGTCGTCGAGGAAGGTGTAGACCACCGGCACCGCGATCAGCGTCAGCAGCGTCGAGGTGATCAGCCCCCCGATCACGGCGCGCGCCATCGGGGCGCGGAACTCCGCCCCGGCGCCCCATTCGAGCGCCAGCGGCAGCATGCCGAAGATCATCGCCAGCGTGGTCATCAGGATCGGCCGCAACCGCACCCGCGCCGCCGTAACCAGCGCCTCCGCGCGCCCCGCCCCCTCGCGCCGCTGCACGTTGGCGAAGTCCACCAGCAGGATGGCGTTCTTGGTGACCAGCCCCATCAGCAGGATCAGGCCGATCATCGACATGATGTTCAAAGTGTCGCCCACCAGGTAGAGCATCCCCGCCACCCCCACCAGCGACAGCGGCAGCGACAGCATGATCGCGAACGGCTGGAAAAAGCTCCGGAATTGCGAGGCGAGGATGGCGTAAATCAGAATCACCGCCAGAAACAGCGACTGCAACGCGTACACGAAGCTCTCCATCATGTCCTCGGTCTCGCCCGTGTAGCTGATGCTGTAGCCCGGCGGCAGATTGAGGCCCGCCGCCTGCGCCTTGATGTCGTTGATCACCTCGCCGAGCGAGCGCGTGTCGGTGTTGGCGCCGATGCGCACCTCCCGCATCAGATCCCGGCGGCGGATGTTCGACGGCGCCGCGCCTGCCTCAAGCGAAGCCACCTGGCTCAGCGGCACCAGCGCCCGCCCCATCCGCCCGGGCAGGTCCATGCTCAGCAGGTCCACGCTGCGCGAACGCAGGCTGGGGTCCACCCGCAGCCGCACGTCGTAGCTGTCGCCGTCCGGGTCCTCGAACTGCGATACCACTTCTCCCGCCACCAGCCCGCGCACGGTGGAAGCCACCGTCCCGAGATCGAGCCCCAGGTCGCCTGCCGCGCGGCGGTTGACGGCGATGCGCACCTCCGCCCGCGGCGCCTCCTCGCTGGTGTCGACGTCGGTCGCGCCCGGCGTCCCGGCCACCAGCTTCATGAGACGTTCGCTGAGCGGAGCAAGCCGCTCCAGTTCCTGCCCCCGCAGGCTGATCTGGATCGGCTTCGAAGCCTCGGCGTGCTGGTCGGCTTCGCCCACCGCCGTCCGCACCGCCCGGAAGCGCTTCAGAGCGTCGCGCAGATCGCTCTTGATCACGGAGTAGTGATCGCGCTTCTGGCGCTCGCTGAGCTTCACGTAGATGGATCCCTCGTTGATGGGCAGCGAGCCGTTGCCGCCGCCGGCGCTGGTGTAGGTGTAGGCGACGCCCGGATGCTTGCGCACCTCGGCCGAGATCTCGCGCCCGATGGCGATCGAGCGCTCCAGGCTGACGCCCGGATCGGCCTTGTAGCTCACCTGAAGCTGTCCCGGATCGGCGTTGGGCATGAACGCCGAGCCCAGCCGCGCGAACAGAAAGAAGCTGGACGTGATGGCCGCCATGGCGATCAGCACCACCGCCCAGCGATGCCGCAGCGACCAGCCCAGCGCCACGCCCA
>CAKZVG010000440.1 GCA_937921835.1 uncultured Bryobacteraceae bacterium
CCTACTACGCGCACTTGCTCGAGTCCGGCGCGGACCCCGGACAACTGGAACGGTTCCGCGCCGGGCACCTGAAGTGGATGCCGGAGTATCTGGACCGCGTCGCCGCCGGGGCGCGCCACCCGTTTTTCGCCCTGCTGGCCAGCTTTACGTGCGAGCTGTTGGCGGCGGAATAGAGCAACTCACACTTAGAAGTCCTCTGCACGCAAGAATTGCGGACCGGGACGCAAGCTTCGCGCGGGCCGGATCCCATCCGTTCCCGCAAGCCGCTCGAAACAAAAGCGCAGCGCGGCTGGCAGCCGGTTTGCACCCGCACCCGGGGAGGATCTCATGAAAAAGTGGCTCTTAGCGGTTCCCGCGGCGTTGATGACCGCGGCGATTGGTTTGGGGCAGACGCAAAGCGCCTCTCCCGCGCCCGCGCAACCGGGACAAGGGCAGTCCCAGGTTCTCGGCCGCGGGCGGGGCGGGGCGCCGTTCGCCTGGAACGACCGCAATAAGGACGGCATTTGCGATGTGACCGGCAAACCGGTGGGCGAAGGACGGCCCGTCGGCTTCGGGCGGGGCCGGGGTGGAGGCCGCGGGCGCCCAGCGGCGGCCTTCGGCGGCCGTGGCTGGAGAGGCGGGGGTTGGGGACGGGGCATGCCCGCCGCCTCGCCGGCTCAGCCCCAGAACGAAGTCCGCCAGTGAACGGTCCCGTGCGGCTCAGCCTGCCGCGACCTGGAATCCGTGACCCGAAACGTGCCGGTGGTGGTCTCCTGGGGCGTTAGGGCAGAACTGCCGCCGGGCTGGCGGTGACGGGCCGCGCGCCGGCCCTAAGCGCGCGCGGCCTTCCAGCCCGCATCGAGGATCCTGCGGTGCTCCTCGAGGGCGCGCTTGGCTTCCGGCTTGAGGGCGAGGTTGGTGAACTCACGCGGGTCCTTGTCGTGGTCGTACAACTCTTCGCCGCCGCCGCGGCCTTCCCAGCGGATGTAGCGGTAGCGCGCGGTGCGGATCGAACGCCCGGTGATGTCTTCGTAGGTAAGCTGCGTGAAGGCGGCTTTCTTGAAAGGCCGGGCAGGGTTGTCGAGCAGCCGCTCGAAGCTCTGTCCTTCCAGATTCTCCGGCGGGCGCAGCCCGCACAGGGCGGCCAGAGTAGGATAGAGATCGACGAACTCCACCAGCGCCTGAGACGCCTTGCCGTTGCCCTTGCGTCCTGGCGCGGCGACGATCAGCGGCACGCGCGCCGACTCCTCCATGAGCGACATCTTCTGCCAGCGCGTGTGCTCGCCCAGGTTCCAGCCGTGGTCTCCCCAGAAGACGACGATGGTGTTGCCGGCCAGACCCATTTTTTCCAGTCCACGGAGCACGCGGCCAGTCAGGTCGTCCATGTAGGAGGTGGAGGCCCAGTAACCGCGCAAGGCCTCCCGGATGCGGGGCGTATCCATCCGCATGTTGTTCCACAGGTGCGGCCGGACCGCTTTGGCCGCCTCCGGGATGTCGTCCAGATCGTCCGGCGGGTTGTATACCGGCTCGATGGTGTTCAGCGGGTAGAGGTCAAAGAAGCGCGACGGCGCGACGAAGGGCAGATGCGGCCGCAGGAAACCCACCGCCAGGAAGAAAGGATCGCTCTTGCGCTCTTCGAGCAACGACAGCGCGTGCTCGGCCGCGCGCGTGTCCGCTTGGCCCTTGTCGTCGGCGGCCGCGATCCACTGCATGCCGAAGCTCACGCCGGGCGGGTTCAGGCGCCGGCCTTCACCCGGCGTCTTATCCTCCAGCCCGGGAGGCGACACGGAATGGTTCCACGAAGGCTCGTCCTGAAAACGCGGGGTGCCCACTTCGCCCGGCACGTTCATGTGGAACATCTTGCCTTCGCGCGCCGCGAACCAGCCATTGTTTTTGAACAACTGCGGCAGCGTGACGGCGTTGGGGTGGTGATCCCGGAAGTCGACGTTGTTGCCGAGCACCCGCACGGTGTCCGGCCGCAGGCCGGTCAACAAAGAAGCGCGCGAGGGGCCGCAGAGGGGGAACTGGCAGTAGGCGCGTTCAAACAGCACCCCGCGCCGGGCCAGGGCGTCGATGTTGGGCGACTTCACACGCGGATGGCCGTAGCAGCCGAGCGCGGTGTTCAGGTCGTCGGCCGCCAGAAACAGCACGTTCGGCCGTTTCCGGCTTTGGCTTATCAGCGGGGCGGCCGAAGCCGCGGCCAGGAACGAGCGGCGGCTCAACATGCCGGCACCGCCTCCCACGCCTCGCGCTGCACGCGCTTCAGGTAGGCCAGCCCTTCCGAGGCAAGCTGCTCGGGGGAGTCCGCCAGTTTTCGCCAGATGCAGCACAGCTTAGCGATGTTCTCCATGTTCGGGTCGAAGGACTCGATAGTCACGTAGCCATCATAGCCCACCTGCCGCAGCGCGCCAAAAAACTCGCGCCACGGCACCAAACCCGTGCCCGGAATCCCGCGCTGGTTCTCACAGGCGTGAACGTAGCCGAGATCCGCGCCGGTGTCCAGCACCGCCTGCCGGATGTCGTTCTCCTCGCGGATCATGTGGAACGTATCGAGGTGCACTTTGATGTTCTCCGTCCCGACCTCGCGGATAAAGCGCACCGCGTCGGCGGCGGTGTTGAGGAAGTGCGACTCGAAGCGGTTCACCGGCTCGATGCCCAGCACCAGCGAGGGATTCGCCGCAGCGGCGTATTCGGCCACTTCCCGGTAGCCGTCCACCGCCCAGCGCCATTCATCTTCCGTGCGCGGCCTTCCGCTCAGGTAGCCCCAGCCGCAGTAGATCATCCCGCCGAAGACCTCCGCCCCGGCCGCGACGCTCAGATCGATGAGTTTCTTTGAGAACTCGATCCCGGCGCGGCGAATCTTCGGGTCGGGCGAGATGGTGTTGTATTCGAGTGGCAGCCCATAGCCGGTATTGATCGCCAGGCCCAGATCCGCGGCCGCGGCTTTCACCTTCCCGGCCGGGAAGTTGTCCGGGTCGAAGGGAATGATCTCGACCGCGTCGAAGCCCAGGCGGGCGCACTTGTCGAGCAACGGCAGGTCTTTTTCAAGAAAGGTCTCCCGGAACAGGAGCGAGTGGATTCCGAATTTCATCGCGGGTCTCTCTGTGCGGCGCTGCCGCGTTCCACATGGTACTACGACGGCCGCCCGGAGCGCCGCCACGACGCGCGCGCCGCAGCCGCGCTCGATTAGACTGGGATTTGTGGGAGCTGTCTTGATTCGCTGTTGTATGGTCCTTCTGGTTCCGCCGGCGCTCTCAGCCGAAACCCGCCAACCCATTCCCGAACACGACTCCTTCCGGTGGCGTCCGGCGCTCGTTCAGTCCGGTCTTTTCGCCCTGATCGAACACGGCGGCCGCCTGGCGCAGGCGGGCACCCGTGAGCAGCTCAAAGGGCCGTTCTGGAAGGACTATTGGACGTCGGTGAAAGGTCTTTCCGGACGCTGGGACGACGGGGACACGAAGATCTGCAACTACGTGGCGCACCCCATGCAGGGCGCCGTGGCGGGCTACATTCAGGTGCAGAACGATCCCAAGGGGATGTACCTGGAGTTCTCCCGCAAACCCGAGTACTGGAGCAGCCGGCTAAAGGGGCTGTTGTGGTCGGCCGCCTACAGCACGCAGTTCGAACTCGGGCCGTTCAGCGAGGCGGCCATCGGCAACATCGGCATGAAGCCGGGCACCATGGCGATGGTGGATTTGATCGTGACGCCGTTTGGGGGATTCGGCTGGCAGATAGGGGAGGACGCCGCCGACCGCTACCTGGTGCGGTGGATCGAAGCCAAAACCGAGTTGCGCGGCGTAAAAATTGTGGCGCGGTCGCTTCTGAACCCCAGCCGTTCGATGGCGAACCTGCTGCGCCTTCGTTACCCCTGGCACCGGGACACACGCGATGGAGTCAACGCGCCGCGGGTGTACCGCTCCGCTGCCGGTCCGGCCCATCCCGCGGCCAACTGAGACTATTTCTTGGCTTTTGCCGGCGCCTTCTTGGTTGCCTTGGCGGGCTTGGCTGTCTTCGGCTTACATGCCATGGACTGATCCTCCTTGCCTTCGATGATTGCCGCGGGCGTGGGCGCGCGTCAAGAGCTTCGAGCCGGTTCCCTCTGTTTTTCGAGCAAGTGCCCGCGGCGGCTACCGCAACGCGCCACCGCAGCTCACACAGAATTTCGCCGCCGCGCGGACGGTGGCTCCGCAGTGCGGGCAGACGCGCACTTCGGCGGTGGGCTGGGCGGCAGGAAACGGAGCGGGCGATACCGCCGGCGCGGCGGCAACCGGGGCCGGGGCAGGGGCCGGAGCCTGGGCGGGCGGCTGTTCGAAGCCGAGCGAACGCAACAGGCGCGCGGCCTCCTCGACGCTGAGCGCGACGGTGCGGTCCGACACCGCGGGCGCCGGTCCGCTCACCACCAGCTCGCTTGTGCCGCAGACGATCACGTCGCCGTTCTTGAGCGCCACCGGCTCGGAAATCCGCACGCCGTTGACAAAGGTTCCGTTGGTGCTGCCGGTGTCGGTCAGGACACAGCCCTCGGGCCCGCATTCCACCACGGCATGGTTCCGCGACAGCGCGTCGTCGGTGATGCAGATGTCGCTTTGCGGCGAGCGGCCGAGGGTCATCCGCCCTTCCAGGCGGAAGCTCGACCCGGCGGCCGGACCCGTGCGTCCCGTCAATCCCCATTCGCCCGCCGGGGACGGCCCGGCAGCCGCCTGCGGAGGTTGCGCGGCGGCCGGCGAAGCGGGGTGTCCGGCGGCCGCCACCGGCGCTGGCGCTGGCGCCGGAGGTTCCGCGAAGAGTCCGGCCGCGAATGGCGGGGCGGGCGCAGGTTCCAGCGGCGCGGGCGTTTGAACCGGTTCGGGCGGGCGCAGACCTGCCTCGCGGGCCGGCGCCCAGGCGGGCATGCCCTCTGACCACACCATCGTCTCGAACCCCAAGCGGTCCAATACCGCGAGAAGCGTGGTCTCGCTAACGGGTCCCTCCGGCTGCCCGTTTTCGAGGTAGTACCACATCGTGTCCTCCGAGGCCATTTCTGCCTGGCCGCTCTCCAAAAGAATACCTGATCGCCAGCCTACCGGAGCAAGGTAAACAACAGCGGCGCGAGCACCAGCGCCACGATGCTCGAGGCAACCGCGCCCAGAATCAGCAGGATGACTGCCTTGACGGTTTCCGCGGCGCTGATTTCCCGCAGCGCGGCCACGCTGGTGGGCAGACGCCATAGATTGATCAGTTGGCCCAGCACGGGCACGACCGAGAACACGCCCGGCGACTGCGCATAGGCCAGCGCGCGGAAGATGTGCCCGAACTCCAATTTGCGGCCCAGAACCGGCTGCGAGAGCACGGCCATGATGACGATGGCTACCGCCAGGGACAGGACTTGCAGCAGCACGCTGGCCGCCAGGAAGCCGATGCTGGAGAATCCGGGGAGCGAGAACCGGATCAAATACCCGCCCAGCACGGCGGACAGAAACGTGAGCCCCAGCGCGCCGGCCGCGGCGGCGTTGCCGTTGGCGTCGAGAGCCGCCTGCCGGTAGGCGCGGGGATCGAGGAAGGCGCCCCGGACCATCATTTCAAGCATCCCCATGGGCGCTCCCGCTTTGCTGAGGCCGAGCGAACGCGCCGCCTTCTCGCCGATTTCGATGACCCCGCCCTGCCAGCTCCAGATGCCGGGCGACGGCGGGAGACCGCCCGCGGCAGCACTCGCTCCCGCCGCGCCTGGCCAACCGGCTTGAAACGGCGGCGGCGCCTCTCCCGGCATCCCGTAACCCGCCCCCGGAAACGGTGGTGGAGGCGGGGAAACGGGCGGCGGGAATCCTCCGGCGGGCGGCGGCGGAGGCATGGGCGGCCGCGCCGCAACGGGCGGCGGCGGAGGCGGGGCGGGGGCTGCGGCGAGAGGCTGGCCGCAATTGCCGCAGAAGCGCTCCTCGGGCCGCACCGGATGGCCACAAGCAAAACAGAATTTAGGCACTCAACACCTCCGTCGCGTCTTTCACTTCCGGCGCCGCTAGGAACCGCGGATGCTCCGGATGGCCATCAGCAGCCCGCCGAATTCCCGTTGAAGCGCGAAATAGCGGTTCGGCACCGGAGCCAGCATGACCGTTCCGTATCCCTGGAACGTGTTCACCAGCCCCTCGCCGGAGATCAGGCTCCCGAACAGGCCCTTGGTGGCCTTCTCCACTTTGTAGGTCAGCGACGCCGAGCGGGCCACGGCGAACGATCCGTCGACCACCAGCGTCTGCCCCTGAAGATTGATCCGCTGCACCGGCCCCTGCGACCAGTAGACCACTTTCCCTCGGCCGGACACCTTGGTCTGGAACATGCCCTCGCCGCCGAAGAGCGAGTTCAGGAGCTTGTTAGTGAAGACGCCGACTTCAATGCCCTGGTCGCTGGCCAGGTAGCAGCCGCGGTCGAGCACCCATTCCTCGCCATTCACTTCCAGAATGTTGCATTCCCCAAATGTCGGCGTCAGGTAGATCTCGCCCGTTCCCTGGTACACCGGCCGCACAGCCTTTTCTTTGGTCAGGAAGGATTTGGCGATGCCGCCGAGGGATGCGCTGG
>CAKZVG010000441.1 GCA_937921835.1 uncultured Bryobacteraceae bacterium
TTGGGCAGTTGCACGGTTTTTTCTATTACGAGGCGGAGCGTTCGTTTCGCCAGGCCGCGGTGTTCGATCCGGCGTGCCCGATGCACTACTGGGGCATGGCGATGGCGAACACGAACAACGCGGATCGGGCGAAGAAGTTCCTGGCGGTGGCCCAGGAGAAGGCGAAGGCGACGAAGCTGAGCCGTCGGGAAGAGTTGTACGTGGAGGCGCTGGTCGCGAAGTACAAGGAGGGAGCCGACGAGAAGGCGCGAATGAGCGGGTGGCTGCAGGGTCTCGAAAAGATCGTGCAGGAATTTCCGAACGATTTGGACGCGCGGGCCTGGCTGGGGATGGTGACGTGGGAGAACTCGCGGCGCGAGGGGATTGGCAGCCGGCAGGCGGTGAGCGTGCTGCTGGACTCGGTGCTGGAGCGGCACCCGATGCACCCGGGCGCGCATCACTACAAGATCCACCTGTGGGACGGCTTCAAGCAGACGCAGGCGGAGGCGTCGGCCGGGCTGTACGCGTTGGCGCAGCCGGGCATTGCGCACGCGTGGCACATGCCGGGGCATACGTACACGGGGCTGCGGCGTTACTCGGACGCGGCGTACCAGCAAGAGGGCTCGGCGCGGGTGGATCACGCGTACATGAAGCGTGACCGGGTGATGCCGTTTCTCATTCACAACTACGCGCACAACAACCAGTGGCTTGCGGAGACGCTGACCCGGACGGGGCAGCCGCGGAAGGCGGCGGCGGTGGCCCGCAACCTGGTGGAGCAGCCCCGCGACCCGAAGCGGAACACGAAGACCAACGGGGGATCGTCGCAGCGATCGGGCCGCCAGCGCTGGGAGGAGGCGCTGGTGACCTTCGAGCTGTGGGACGAACTGGAGGCCGCCATCGAATCGGGCGCGCTGGACTACTCGGACGTGCCCTACGAGCGGATGCACCGGGAGTATGCCCTGGGGCTGGCGCGGGCTGGCCAGGGGGACACCGAGGGGCTGGCGCGTCAGATCGAAGCGCTGAAAGCGTTGCGGGACGTGGAGGCGAAGCCCGAGGAGAACACGGGGCTGGAGTCGAACCGCAAGGAGGCTCCGACCCAGATCGACCCGGTGACGGGGAAAGCCAAGGAGGAAGCGGCGAAGCAGGAGGCAGAGGCCTCGAAGGAGGAAGAGAGCGGCGAGGAAGACGCGGGCGACGCGAAGGAAGCGGGCGAAGCCAAGGCGGGCGAGGCCGCGCAGGAGGGGGAGAAGAAGGCTGAGCCGCGGAAGAAGCGAGCGCCGCGGATTCCGGGGCTGGACAGCGCGCTGGCGGAGCTGGAGGGCCGGCTCCACCTGGTGCGGGGCGAGCACGACCAGGCGTTCGAGCGGTTCAAGAAGGCGGGATCGATGCGCAAGGAGGCGCTGGCCCGCGCGTACCTGGCGGCGGGGAAGCTGGACGAGGCTGTGGCGAAGGCGCGTGAGGGGGTCGAGCGGGCGCCGGCGGAGGTGGCGCCTCAGGCGGCGCTGGTGGAGGTGCTGGCCGCCGCGGGCAAGACCGAGGACGCGCGCAAGGCCTATGCGGAGTTGCAGGCGCTGCTGCGCGAGGCCGAGCCGGGGCTGCCGGTGCTCGAGCGGCTGGAAGCGGTGCTGGCCACTTGGAAGCAAGCCGACGGGTGGAGCCCCGCGCCCCTGGCGCCCCGGAGCGACCCGGCCTTCGTGAACCGGGTGGACCTCGAGCGGCTTGGGCCGCTGCACTGGGAGCCGAACGACTGCCCGGACTTCGCGGTGACGGACCACGAGGGCAGGAGCCACACGCTGGCCGATTACCGGGGCAAGAACCTGGTGCTGATTTTCTTCCTGGGCGGGCAGTGCGCCCATTGCATGCAGCAGTTGGTTATTTTCAGCGAACAGATGGACGCGTTGCGGGAGGCGGGGGCCGAGGTGCTGGCGATTGGGACGGACGGGGTGGAGGCGACGAAAGCGCTGCGGGCCAACCCGGAGGTGAAGATTGCCATGCCGCTGGTGGCCGACCCGGGTCTGGAGCTGTTTCGGCGGTTCCGAGCGCACGACGATTTCGAGGGGCGTCCGCTGCACTCCACCCTGCTGATCGATGCGCGGGGGAAGATCCGCTATCAGGACATCGCCCCCGAGCCGTTCTTCGATGCCGAGTTTATTCGGGAGGAGTCGGCCCGCGTGCGACGTCTGCTTGCGGCGCCGGCGGCCGCGCCCCCGACGAGCGGCACCGAGTCGGCCGACGAGGAGTGACCGGCGGATTCACCGAGGCGTCGAGGCTCGTTCGCAGCGATCGCGGTTTGGGCAAGAAGTAGTCCCGGCTACGCCGTGGGGCTGCCTGGGAGGAGGAGCCGTGGCGTTGAGGACTCGGCCGCGGCCTCTCGGCCTCGGCCGGGGCGAGGGGGTCAGAGCGGTTGGGGTTGCAACGGGGCTCGACCGGCTGGGCCGGGTGATTATGCTTTGTAGGGAGAGGCGCGGGGGGTGAGGAACCGCCCGGCCCGGCTCGAGCTCGGAGGGTCCTCGATGCGAACCATGACGCTGGGGTGGTTGCTCGTGCCGCTGCTGGCGGCGGGATGCTCCACCCGTCCCGCCGGTGAGCCGCTGACGTCGA
Organism: uncultured Bryobacteraceae bacterium; assembly: GCA_937921835.1. Lineage (GTDB taxonomy): Bacteria > Acidobacteriota > Terriglobia > Bryobacterales > Bryobacteraceae > CAKZVG01. The sequence goes on from CAKZVG010000441.1 coordinate 2,581, forward strand.
CGCGTGCGGATTCCCGAACTGCCGGTGAGTCGGTAACGTCGACGAGTCTGGCTTCCGCCTCCGTCCCGATTTCTGACGCCGTGGTTCCCCAGGAGCGTGTCGTGGACAAGCCGTCCGAGTTTCCGGTGACCAAGACCGACGAGGAGTGGCGGGCGTTGCTGACGCCCGAGCAGTACCGCATTTTGCGTCAGAAGGGGACCGAGTACGCCTTCACGGGCAAGTACTACAACCACAAGGCCGATGGCACGTACACGTGCGCCGGCTGCGGCGAG